>NZ_JAUTWQ010000059.1:0-510 GCF_046719735.1 Halobacillus rhizosphaerae | reverse complement strand
ATAATTTTTTAGAGCATAAAAAAAGCATCTGCGTTTTTAAAAAATCGCAGACACTTTTTAAAGCAGTGGCTCGGGACGGAATCGAACCGCCGACACACGGATTTTCAGTCCGTTGCTCTACCGACTGAGCTACCGAGCCATCCTATGTAAAAGAAAAAATAAAGTGGCGGTCCGGACGGGACTCGAACCCGCGACCTCCTGCGTGACAGGCAGGCATTCTAACCAGCTGAACTACCGGACCACAATCGCTGCGATTACCGCAACGATAACTATCTTACCACAGCGTCATAGAGTGGCGCAATAGATTTTTTAATAGAATTTACTGCACCTTGTTATTCCGCCGCTTTTCCCAACCCGATTTTCTCCAAAAGTTCGTCTGGGTCTTGGGCTTCCCGTATGAAATTGCGATTGGATTCGGGTACAAAACCCGCTTCGATCGCATGGCTGATTAAGGAGATCAACGGCGTATAATAATCGTTCATATTTAATAGCGCCATCGGTTTCTGATGA
>NZ_JAUTWQ010000058.1:0-599 GCF_046719735.1 Halobacillus rhizosphaerae | reverse complement strand
TAAAGAAATATAAATCCTATAAAGGGAAAGTCGGGAAAACGGCTGAAAACCACTTAAATCGTGAATTCACGGCTGAAAAACCTCATCAAAAATGGGTGACGGACATTACAGAATTCAAGCTGTTTGGGGAGAAACTTTATCTTTCTCCTATTCTTGATCTCTATAATGGAGAAATCATCACCTATACGCTTGGCTCCCGTCCTACGTATTCCCTCGTTGGAGAAATGTTAGAGAAGGGTCTGAAGTATTTAAGCGATAACCAAGAATTATTAATGCATTCCGATCAAGGCTGGCACTACCAAATGCGTCAATACCGCGTCCGACTAGAAGAAGCAGGAATTACCCAAAGTATGTCCCGGAAGGGCAACTGTTTTGATAACGCAGTGATAGAGAACTTTTTTGGAATTATGAAATCCGAGCTCCTTTACTATAAAGAATTTGAAAGCGTGGAGCACTTTAAAATAGAACTTGAGAAATTCATCATCAACTATAATCACAAACGAATTAAATCAAAACTTCGAATGAGTCCTGTGCAATATCGTGAAAAACTTCAAGAAATAGCTTAATTACATAGTGTCCAAATATAAGGGGTCACTTCA
>NZ_JAUTWQ010000057.1:0-639 GCF_046719735.1 Halobacillus rhizosphaerae | reverse complement strand
GGCAAGCCTCCTCAGTCGTTATCACTCCTTGCGGGGTTTCGCCTAGCTCCTTTTCCCGCGGGAGTCTCCTTGTTTCCCCGCCACCTCCACCTAAAAGAATGCAACGGACCCATGGAAAGCGATTCATTTCGCTTATCCAAACATTGATTAACGTATGAATTTTGCAAAGGGATGGATGCGGAAGAAGGTCATCCAAGAAACTACTGTTCTTGCAGATAGGAATCTACTATTTTTCTAACGATATACCAAGGAAGTAGTAAAAAAACTGTGTGAATTAAGATCATGACCACATGAATGGCAAACGCGGCATGGACATACGGCTCTACCACCGCTCTTATATTGTCTTCGATAAAAGCGTAGACAATAGCAGAAAGCATGATAGGGATGAAATTTCTTTTGGCCAGCAGCTTATTCCTTCTTTCCATCCATCCTTCCTCCTTCGTTAAACGCCTTCCTATGTATGGATTCAGTTCCCTTGAGCTTTTAAAATAAACAAATTTTACCATAAACCCTGCCGTTAGAATCTCCAACAGAAGTATAATTTTTTAGAGCATAAAAAAAGCATCTGCGTTTTTAAAAAATCGCAGACACTTTTTAAAGCAGTGGCTCGGGACGGAATCGAACCGCCGACACACGGAT
>NZ_JAUTWQ010000056.1:0-656 GCF_046719735.1 Halobacillus rhizosphaerae | reverse complement strand
AATGTTGACTTATCCAGTTTTGAGGGTTTATTAAAAAAATTGTTAAATTCCCTTGAAATTTATCGCTGAGGGCAATATAATATATCTTGTCCTTGAAAAACGAATGATAAGAGATCTGGTGGTGAAGGCGAAGAGGTCACACCTGTTCCCATGCCGAACACAGTAGTTAAGCTCTTCAGCGCCGATGGTAGTCGGGTCGATCCCCGTGAGAGTAGGACGCTGCCAGGTTTCAAATTATTCCACCGTAGCTCAGTGGTAGAGCAATCGGCTGTTAACCGATCGGTCGTAGGTTCGAATCCTACCGGTGGAGCCATATTATGGAGAGCTGTCCGAGCTGGCCGAAGGAGCACGATTGGAATTCGTGTAAACCGTTACCACGGTTTCGAGGGTTCGAATCCCTCGCTCTCCGCCATAGTAATTTTGCATTAATGGCCCGTTGGTCAAGTGGTTAAGACACCGCCCTTTCACGGCGGTATCACGGGTTCGAATCCCGTACGGGTCACCATTATTCGGAGGATTAGCTCAGCTGGGAGAGCACTTGCCTTACAAGCAAGGGGTCGCAGGTTCGAACCCTGCATCCTCCACCATGATAATTTTATAGGAGAACATTTCTCCATTGTCGCGGGGTAGAGCAGTCTGGTAGCTCGTCGGGCTCA
>NZ_JAUTWQ010000055.1:0-732 GCF_046719735.1 Halobacillus rhizosphaerae | reverse complement strand
TCCTTCATAAGGCGATGCACTTTTTTATGATTCACATGGATCCCTTGATTGTGAAGTTCCATTTGGATACGGCGATAGCCGTAGGTCCCTTCGTGTTCGTGATAAATAGCCGTGATTTTATTCTTCAATTCTTCGTCAGGATCTGGCCTATCCATTCGTTGGATTTGATAATAATAGGTGCTGCGAGAAAGTCCCGCTCGTTGAATCAATGAAGTAATCGGAAAATCATGCCTTAGTTCGAAGATCGTTTGTGCTTTTTCTTGGATGATGGCTGTTTGGCTTCTTTCTCTTTCACTAAGGCTCTCAACTTTTTTAAATAGGCGTTCTCCATCCGTAGGTATTCCAATTCTTCATCCTTTGACTTGAAGGAAGATGACGGCTTTTCCTTTTTTCGAGCTGGCATAGAACTTGTCCCCTTTTGTTTAGATTCAAGGGCTTCCATACCGCCCTTCTCCCATTTTCGTACCCACCGCCGCACCATTGAGAAATGGGGGATGTGGAAAATGGCAGAAGCCTCTCGTATGGAATACCCTTTCTCTTCCATAAACTGAATTACACTCAGTTTAAAGGTGGGAGGATAGTTTGTATAGGGGTTTATGAATGCTTGATCCCCATGATACTCAACGAGTTGCACCCAGTATCGTAATGTAGAAGAATCGACGCCTATTTCACTCGCAAGTTGTCGAAAGCTGATGACCTCCGTATTATACCGTTGAGCCGCTTGGAGTTTTT
>NZ_JAUTWQ010000054.1:0-769 GCF_046719735.1 Halobacillus rhizosphaerae | reverse complement strand
CTCATGAAAGTTGTTTAGAGAAAGAATATCGTTCACAAATAGCGATTGATTACGATGGGAAAAAATTTGATGATGAGTTTTATGCAGCTACCGTATACCTTTGGTATTACTTCTCTGGTTACATTAAAGGGACAGGTACCCTGTTTGATTTAAAGAACTATGATTTAAAAATTGAGATAGAAAAAGAGCTAAAAGAACTGTTAAGACACAATTCCACCTTTTAAACTAAGATCTCACGATTTACCAATAAACCAACAACTTATAGTAATGATTATGAAACCTAAGCCAAAGAAAAGACTGCACTATTCAATTGTGTAGTCTCTTCGGTTATCAAAAGTGGAAGGAAGACAGTGGTATCTTGAAATCAAGTGTTAAGCAATCTGGGGCGATTCTTTAATATTACATGGTCCTCCTTTACTTTGTTTGATAATTGATTTTAGTTACATACAAAAATAGTAGTGCAATTTTTAAGGGAAATTAATATAGATTAAGTATGAAAATCACCTATATGGATAGGGCTAGTAAAGGATGTTTTCTAAAATTAAAAATGTATTATTTAGAAAGAAAGATACAAAAGATAGTGATCCTTATATTGCTGTTCCACAGAAAGATATTAACAGAAGCATGAAAGAGAAAATCAGGAATTTAGAGGAGCTTGCGGAAGAATTATGTCCAACTTTAACAAAGAAATATGAAAGGGAATTCGAGCATCATCAAATGAAGAATCTTAGGATTTGGGTTGTAAGAGACATTGACGGTGATGAGTTGG
>NZ_JAUTWQ010000053.1:0-1490 GCF_046719735.1 Halobacillus rhizosphaerae | reverse complement strand
TGAACTGTCCCCCGTTATTTGGACAATTTATAAAAAGAGCCTTAAGCGGTTAGTAGATGACCTCGGTATTGCACCGGGGTCATCTTATTTAATTTCCATTGATACCTCTCGTTATTATACTTAGTTATATAATGGCTCACTTCTTCTTTAAGTTGGGCAAAGCTCTCACATGATTTGTGATCTACCATATCTTTAAAATGACCAAAGAATGATTCCATAGGTGCGTTATCCCAACAGTTTCCCTTTCTGGACATTGACTGACGCAGACCAGCTTCTTTCACTCTGGATTGAAATTGGGGATGGGTATAGTGAAACCCTTGATCCGAATGGATCATAGCTTCTGGATGAAAACATCCAACGGCTTCTTCGAGTTTCTCTAATGTTTGGTAAACAAGGTCCATTTCTAAGGTCGTCGATAAATGGTGAGTAATAATCTCGTTAGTCGTACTATCTTTTACGCAGGAAAGGTAAGCTTTTTGTCCTTTCCCGTAATAAGTGTAGGTGATATCTGTCAAAAAGACTAATCCAGGTTCCTGTTGTTTGAATTCCCGTTGGAGGTGATTGGGACATGTTCTGTGCTCTTGGGTGGCTTTCAACATTTGTTTATAGGGCTTCGCTTGTCTGATCTTTGCCACTAGACCAAATTTCTTCATCAACCTTCGGATTTTCTTATGGTTCATGGTGACTCCGTAATCATTTTCAAGGATCATTTTGATTTGGAGGGCTCCTACTTTTTCATGGTTTTGTGTAAAGATCAATCGAATCATTTCCATATCTTTTTCGTCGTTGTTATCTCTTATCTGTCTTTCTGTCTCACTCTTTATCCACGCATAATATCCACTTCGACTCACTCCTGTAAATTCACATAAGTAAGAGACCATACTCCTTAAGGAATATTTACGGATGATATGTTCAATCAGCTGATAAACTTCAGAAGGAGCTATTTCCGTTTCTTCTTCAACGCCTGCCTTTCCAGTTCCTCTAGCTTTTTTAGAAATTCATTTTCTGCCTCTAAGTACTTAATACGAGTTTCAGCTTTCTTTAACTTTTCTTCCGCAGAGAGCTCTTTCGAAGAAGGTCTACCTAGACTTCCTTTCCCTCTTCGTTCTCCTTCAAGACCTAAGTCTCCATACCTGTTAAAAGTCTCTCGCCATCGTTTTAAGCATCGTTTGGGTTGTTCCTTCCCAATCACTTTCAAATCAAAGCCGTGCTCCTCAAAGATTTGGCTTGGAAATTTACCCTTTTTATATTCCTGGATCGCCGCTTTCTTGAAGAGGGGATGATAGGTAATAGAACGATCGGATACACGAAGAACATTAGGGTTTTCCTCAAGCTGCTTCAACTCAAAATTTGAATAATAATGATTACTCATAGTCACACTCCGTTCATGAACTTGATTTAATTATAAACGGGATTTATTTCTTAAAACAGAAATAACCCGAATAACGGGGCACTTTTTTATAAGTGTCCATTATTCGGGTTATAGTTCA
>NZ_JAUTWQ010000052.1:0-1585 GCF_046719735.1 Halobacillus rhizosphaerae | reverse complement strand
GTATACCAGCTAATAGAAGGTCAATAGGTAAGGGTAAAAAAGATTAAACAGACATGGTACAATATAAATGAACATACTAAATAAACTTCAAGATTAATGATTTGAAGTATTTTCTATAAAAGTATATTAATGGTTTCTTCTAAATCACAAAGGTCTTTTTACTTTTTAAGATGGCATAAATCCAGTGAATGAGCTTGTTTGCACAAGCGATGATCGCCACCTTATGTGGTTTGCCTTCTTCGCGTTTCTTGTCATAATAAGCTCTTAGTTTTGGGTTTCGATTCTTGGTTATTCCGCATTGGACCGCATTATATAGACTTTTTCTAAGGGTAGACGATCCTCTTTTGGTAATTCGGTTAATGCTTGCTTTGAACTGTCCCGATTCATGGACTCTTGGGTCAATTCCCGAGTATGCCACGAGCTTCTTAGGGTGCTTAAACTGATCAATATCCCCAATTTCGGATAAGATTGTTGCCGCAATCTTTCCACCAATACCCGGGATTGATCGGATAATTTCATATTCATCAAATTCTTCAGCCAAGGCATCTATCTCTTTTATGAGCTTCGATAGGTGCCTTTGGTATTGGAGAAGAAGTTGAATAAACATCGTTAAACTTCCTACATGACTTGTATATAAGTTACGTTTAAAAGGGTTTCGGTCAGCTGCTTCTTTGAGCTGATGGGCTCTATCTAATGCCCATCCATAGGAGCGTTTAGCCCCTTGTTGGAGAATCACTTTAGCTATTTTTTCCTTGGTTTCCTCCTTAACCTCTTGAGGTGTCGGATAGTGGAGTAACGTTCGTAAGGAGGTCGGAGAATACAGATCTCCAAAGGCAGTCTTATATTCAGGAAAGACTTGATCCAATACAGTATGGAACTGGAGTTTAATTTGTACATAAGTTCCTGTTAACGCGTCATGTTGGCGCGTTAGATTCCTCAGGTTCATGATTTTGACAGTTTTCTTCTTGAAAGGTTGAAGGTCCTCGTACAGATAATAAAGTTCCCCTAAACGAAAGGCATCAATGGCATCGGTCTTTACTTTCCTTAAGCTCATCTTCTTAGCTTCGTGGGAAAGAACGGGATTCACTAAATAATAGACAATTTGTTGATCCTCTAAGAACTGTAAAACGGGTTCATGGTAATGACCCGTAGATTCAAAAACGACGACCGGAGGTCGCCCTGTGACTTCTTCCACCTCTAACCAAAACCGATGAAAATCGTGTAAACCTAAGACATTATGCTCGAAAATAAAACTTTTTTTGTAGGGTTCTTTCTTTTGTAAAAAGGCTTGTACTTGACTTTTCCCCTTCGAAATATCCAGGCCAATAACTGGATCCATTCATTATCACATCTCCTTTTATCA
This sequence comes from Halobacillus rhizosphaerae, assembly GCF_046719735.1. Classification (NCBI taxonomy): domain Bacteria; kingdom Bacillati; phylum Bacillota; class Bacilli; order Caryophanales; family Bacillaceae; genus Halobacillus; species Halobacillus rhizosphaerae. Next base: position 222 of record NZ_JAUTWQ010000052.1, on the reverse strand, counting down.
TATTCGCCGGCAGCCCCTAATCTAGCTTGTAGTGTCATAGCTTCGCTTGTTATGCGGGACTAGGTCCCAACCAGCCTCAAACATGTTTCTACAAGTAGGGGGAGGACAGTATACTGGACGGGATCAGAGTCCCAAGAGCAGGAACGTCCTTCCCCGGCTACCTAAATAATAACCTATAAAAAATAGGTCAACCAGAAATCACTGGATGACCTTATAATACGA
>NZ_JAUTWQ010000051.1:0-3891 GCF_046719735.1 Halobacillus rhizosphaerae | reverse complement strand
CTCACCGGCCGCCCATGGAAAGCGAGTGATTTCCCGGCCCTCCTAACACGATCCTTCTGCAGGATATGGCTGCTTTTGTTCAGAAAGTATTTAATTAAAAAGAAGACGCCCGGTCTGAGACTGGGCGTCTATTTATATTCATCGCTTTTTGTTACGCCTCCTGTCAGAGTAACGCCAAATCACGGATGAACCCTGATTATTGGGACAGCCACTTCTCAATGGCATGAGCTACACCATCGTCATCGTTGGACTTCGTTACAAACGCACCCGCTTGTTTCACATCCTCATGTCCGTTGTCCATAGCGGCGCTATAGTGAGCGGTATGGATCATGGATAAGTCATTGTGGCTGTCTCCTATAGCGGCTGTATCGGTGAGCGATATGCCTAATTCTTGTGCCAGTTTTTCCAGGGCAATGCCTTTGGAAGCCTCCCGGTGTTCAAATTCAAAATTGTGGTCTGCGGAACTGACCAGGGTTAAATACGGATGATCCTTGAAGGCGTTCCACCCTTTGGTCAGTTTCTGCTGTTCAAAAGAAAAAGCCAGCACATTATAGAGGGGCTTATCTGAATTCAGGATTTCCTGGCAGGAATCAACCGTTAGAAAACCGGTCTGGCTGAATTGTTTTTCAATGGCCATCTCAAGCTTTGCAATGTCCTCTGAAGGATTAGCGCTTTGAATCCGGTCCAGCTCGATTTGCAGCAGCTCCCTTGCATTCTGCGGTGTTAAAATGGCTGAATCACTAAAGACTTCATAATAAAACTTTTCCCGCTCGAGATAAGGGAGGATTTCTTCTGCATCTTCGGTTCGAATGGCGACGGAATGAAACAGCGAACCATCTGGCTTATGAATGGTGGCTCCATTGGCTCCGATCACCCAGGTGTTCAACCCTGTTTTCTCGAAAACTTTTCTCACATCGAATTCTGCCCGGCCTGTCGCTACAACGACTTCTACCCCCTGGCTTTGAGCCGTGGTAATAGCCTGTATGTTGGCTTCGCTGATCTCATGGCGGCTGTTTAATAAGGTTCCATCTAAATCAATGGCGATTAATTTCATTGGTTTGCTCCTTTCTCAGTCACCAGCAGTTCTACCCCATGTTTCGTTAACATGTCTTTAAAGGACGGTGCGGGCGGTTGATCGGTAATTAACAGGTCAATATCCTTGAGCTCGGCAAACTGGAAGTGCTCGGTCACCCCTAGTTTAGTATGGTCGGCTAATACGACGGCCTGCTTAGCCTGCTGGATCATTTTTCGCTTTACCATGCCATCTTCTTCATGGGCAATGGTTAGTCCGTGCTCAGATATCCCAACGACTCCAATGAAGGATTTCTCGACGAAATAATGGGAGAGCTTTTCAATGACAGAAGTTCCGTAGAGAAAACGGTGCTCTTTCTGCAAGCGGCCGCCCAGCAGCTGGATGGTTACCTTCGCTTTATTGGAAAGAATGTCCGCCTGGTTGATCGAATTGGTAATGACGGTACAACCCATCGCTTCCATTTGGTCCGCGCATGCCTGGACGGTGGTAGAGGTGTCGAGAATCAAGTTGTCGCCTTCGCGGATTAAGGAAGCGGCTGCTCGGCCGATGGCTTTCTTTTCTTCGGACACCGTCATGAGTCGGTGCTGGTAATCCTTAATTTCTCTATGCGAATCAGGCAGGATGGCCCCTCCCCGGGTTCTGACAATAGCGTTCTGTTCCTCGAGTTTAACAAGGTCTCTTCTTGCGGTATCCCTCGACACATGAAATTGGTCACAAATATCCTCCACAGACATTCGTTCATGCTGTTTTAAATAGTGAACAATTTCAATGAGACGCTCTTCCTGATACATCGTTTCACGACCTTCCATATCTATCCTCTTTAAGGTATCATAAGTTATTTTTTGTTTTAATTCAAGTTTTATAAGTAATTGTAAGTTATTATAAGTTATGTGAAGTTTGTAAATTAGCGAACAATATATAGGTATTTTTTTTTATTGTTCGGAATTTACATTGACTAACCTGCTTAAGATTGGTAAACTGACCATGGAATTAATTTAAAAGCAAATTTTTGGCGGAGGTGCCTTATGTCTTCAGTAGTCGTAGTCGGAACCCAGTGGGGGGACGAAGGAAAAGGCAAGATTACCGATTTTCTATCACAGAATGCCGAGGTTGTCGCCCGTTACCAGGGTGGAAACAACGCCGGTCACACAATTAAATTTGATGGTGTAACGTATAAATTGCATTTGATTCCTTCTGGGATCTTTTTTGATGATAAGGTTTGTGTCCTGGGTAATGGAATGGTGATTGACCCGAAAGCCTTGTTAGAAGAGCTGCAGTACCTTCACGATAAAGGGGTATCTACAGACAATCTAAGAATCAGCAACCGTGCTCACGTTATTCTTCCTTATCATTTGAAGCTTGATGAACTGCAAGAGGAAGAAAAAGGTGCCAACAAGATTGGGACAACTAAGAAGGGCATTGGTCCTGCTTATATGGATAAAGCCGCTCGAACCGGCATCCGAATTGCGGATCTTCTCGATAAAGAAAGCTTTAAAGAGAAGCTTGAGCAGAATCTGGCTGAGAAAAATCGTCTATTTGAAAAAGTTTACGAGACGTCTCCTTATACAGTAGAAGAGATCTTAGAGGAATATTATGATTACGGTCAGCAAATTGAGAAATATGTATGCGACACGTCTGTCGTCCTTAACGAAAATTTAGATGAAGGACGCCGCGTTCTTTTTGAAGGAGCACAAGGGGTCATGCTTGATATCGATCAAGGAACGTATCCTTTCGTAACTTCTTCCAACCCGATTGCCGGCGGAGTCACGATTGGTTCAGGAGTCGGCCCTTCGAAAATTAAACACGTGGTCGGCGTTTCGAAAGCCTATACCACTCGTGTGGGTGATGGCCCGTTCCCTACAGAGCTAGAGAACGAAATTGGCGATCAAATTCGTGAGGTTGGCCGTGAATACGGAACGACAACCGGACGTCCGCGCAGGGTCGGCTGGTTTGACAGTGTCGTTGTGCGTCACGCTCGCCGTGTGAGCGGGATAACCGATCTGTCGCTAAATTCGATCGACGTCTTAACAGGCATTGATACGGTGAAAATCTGCACCGCGTATAAGTACCGCGGAGAGCTGATGGAAGAATTCCCGGCCAGTTTGAAGGTCTTAGCCGAATGTGAACCTGTGTATGAAGAAATGCCAGGATGGAAAGAAGATATTACAGGAGCCAAGTCATTGGGGGATCTGCCTGAAAACGCACGCCATTATATCGAGCGTGTTTCTCAGCTGACAGGCATTCCGCTTTCTGTCTTTTCTGTAGGTCCGGATCGTACGCAGACCAACGTTGTGCGCAGCGTATATAGTGATTAATATTCTTTTCGAGCACGTCTATCCATGTTAGGATAGGCGTGTTTTGTGGTTCCGAAAGGATAGTATACTATAATTAGAGAGTGGGAGAGTCCTCTCAGCTCCAGCACCTGTTTAAATAAGGGGGAGATCCAATTGAATAGCATATGTGTATTTGCAGGCTCGAGTAAAGGAAATGATCCTGCATTCACCGAACAAACGAAAGCGTTAGGAAAAGCCTTTGTGAAGCATAACATCGAACTTGTTTACGGCGGTGCCAAATGCGGTCTGATGGGAGTACTCGCTGATTCCATTTTGGAAGCGGGTGGAAAGGTAACGGGTGTCATGCCGACACGGCTGTTCGAGAAGGAAATGGTCCATACAGAAATTACCGAGCTGATCGAAGTGGATACGCTCCACGAACGCAAAGCCAAGATGAGTGAACTGGCAGATGGATATATTGCCCTTCCTGGAGGATTTGGCACTTTTGAGGAGCTGTTTGAAACCGTAAGCTGGGCACAAATAGGGATTCATCAGAAACCGATGGCGCTATTAAATATGAACGAT
>NZ_JAUTWQ010000050.1:0-4376 GCF_046719735.1 Halobacillus rhizosphaerae | reverse complement strand
TGAACCGTACGCTCTAGCCAGCTGAGCTACACCGCCATAGTGTGTCTTTCAAAGTCACAAGCATTATAGTACACCATGTAAAAAAACATGTCAACGAAAATATAAATTTTAAGACTAGTCTGTTAATTCGATAGGGAATAGGGGAGTATTTTGGATAGTCTTCCACGTGCTCAGGAATGATTTTGTAGAAAGGGCATTTTTTCATAAGAAAAGAATCGAAGTTTTTGTTACTGCTCTCCTGTTGTTTTGACAAAATGCTTGTCTGCCGTGTGATTAAATAGGTCATAACAAAGAAGGAGTGGTGTTTAATGTTAGGGACAGTGTTGAAGCGCGGGGGGCGTCAAGCAGAAATCAGAGGATCGGCTATTAATAAGGGGATTCAAAAATCTTCTTTAGCTCTTATAACATTTATGGCGAACAAAGGAATCTTTCATATGTTGTTATCTCTTCTATTAGGAAGAGCGATTATTTTATCTTCGATGGCTCCGTTCGGAGTGGCGTTCCTAGCCGTGATATGGTGGCTGCGCCGTCCGCTGGTAATCCCTGTAACCGTCATAATGGCAGCCGGAGCTTCTACATACAGCTTTGGACATGGCGGTTTTATACTAGGAGCGTCAGTTACCTTCCTGCTCCTAAGTGCTGCTTTACATAAAGTGAAGCAGCCGCAAAAGTGGCTCCCCACCATGGCCCTGATCGCCAGTTTAATTCCAAGGACCGCCAGCCTAGCCTTCTTAGATCGCTGGCATCTCTACGAAATTATTCTAATGGCGGCGGAAGGCATTCTGAGTTTTATACTTGTACTTATCTTTATGCAGAGCCTGCCGCTCTTATCACCACAGAAATATCATCCAACGTTAAAGAATGAAGAAATTGTGTGCTTAATTATCCTGCTTGCCTCTGTACTTACAGGTATGATCGGCTGGGAGATTCAAGGTGTACCGATGGTTGATATTTTCTCGCGTTATTTAGTTATATTACTAGCTTATATTGCCGGGGCAGCCATAGGATCTACGGTTGGAGTCGTGACTGGCCTCGTTTTAAGTTTATCTAGTGTCGACCATTTATATCAAATGAGTTTACTAGCTTTTTCTGGGTTACTGGGGGGGCTGCTTAAAGAAGGGAAAAAAATCGGGGTCAGTGCCGGTCTTATTGTCGGTACGCTTTTAATTGGATTTTATATAGACAATGGCGGAAGTTTACCCGAATCCATGTGGGCATCCTTATGGGCGGTAACTTTATTTGTGCTGACACCAAATGAATGGGTGAAGCAGCTTTCGCGATATGTTCCGGGGACTGATGAACACCACCAGGAGCAGCAGAAATATTTACAGAAGGTGCGTGATGTAACGGCAGTTCGAGTCGGAAAATTTTCTGATGTTTTCCAGGCTCTATCGAAAAGCTTTAATCATTTTGATCTTATAAAGGAGGAAGATAGTGACTCGCAGGAAATTGACTATTTTTTAAGTCATGTCACGGAAAAGACGTGCCAATCCTGCTTTAAAAAGGAGAAATGCTGGGTCAATCAATTTGACCAGACCCACGATTTAATGACGGATCTCATGTTTGAAATCGATGAAAAGGGGGAGCCGAGCCGCATTCTACGTAAGTCCGTGGATCAATATTGTGTGAAATCACAAAAACTGGTGGATACCATGAAGCATGAGTTATCTTTCTACCATGCGAATAAACAATTAAAAAGACAAGTCCTGGAGAGCAGAAGGTTTGTAGCGGAACAGCTGCAGGGCGTTTCGGAGGTGATGGATAATTTCGCTAAAGAAATTGTAAAAGAGCGGGAACATCATGAGCATAAGGAACAGGTCATTCACAATGCCCTTGACCGTATGGGCCTCCATGTACAGAAACTTGAGATCTACACATTGGATGCCGGGAATATAGATTTAGAACTTATTATTGATATTGAGAATTATAGAGGGGAAGGGGTCAAAGTTATTGCACCAGTCCTTTCGGATATATTAGGAGAAACAATCGTGGTGACGATGGAAGAGATTTCTCCGTATCCACAGGCAAGGTGTTATTTAACCTTTGGATCAGCTAAGCATTATTCCATTGAATCAGGCGTTGCCCACGCCGCTAAAGGAGGGGGATTTGTATCCGGAGACAGCTATTCGATGATGGAGCTTGGAAGGGGGAAATACGCGCTAGCCATCAGCGACGGAATGGGAAATGGGCAGAGAGCTCATGAAGAAAGCATGGAAACCCTCAGGCTGCTCAAACAAATTTTACAATCGGGGATTCAGGAGTCTGTAGCGATCCAATCGATTAATTCGATTTTATCGTTAAGAACGAGTGATGAAATTTTCTCTACGTTAGACCTGGCAGTTATCGATTTGCATCAAGCAACTTCCAAGTTTATTAAAATCGGCAGTACACCAAGTTTCATCAAAAGGGGGTCGCAAATCTTTGCGGTAGAGGCAGGGAATCTGCCGATGGGAATCATTACAGACGTGGAAGTAGACACCACGAGTGAACAGTTAATGGAGGGTGACCTTCTTATTATGGTAAGTGACGGCATTTTAGAAGGACCGAAACATATAGAAAATGTGGAGGTGTGGCTGAAGAGAAAAATACGTGAATTGAATAGTAATGATCCACAGGAGGTGGCGGATTTATTATTAGAAGAAGCGATCCGAACACAAGGATCGATAGAAGATGACATGACGGTACTGGTCGCTCGGATTGACCGATATATGCCGGAATGGTCATCCATACCGACAGAGAAAAAACAAGCCTAGCAAGAGTATATTATTCCTCCTTTTCGGCGATGATGGGGACAAGGAAACAGGAGGGATAAACGATGAAATTAGGCAGACTTAAACAAATTCTGTTATTAACAGATGGCTGCTCAAACCACGGCGAAGATCCAATTGCTGTCGCAGCTCTTGCTAGAAATCAGGGGGTAACGGTAAATGTCATTGGGGTTCTTGATGATCGACAAAATGGCCAGCCGCAGGGAATAGAAGAAGTGGAGGCCATTGCCGAGGCTGGCGGCGGTGTCAGTCAAATTGTTTATCAAAAAAGTTTGTCCCAAACCGTTCAAATGGTGACGAGACAGGCGATGACTCAAACCATACATGATGTAGTGAATAAAGAGCTGCAGCAGATCTTAGGTAAAGAGCAGTCTATTGAAGAGCTGCCGCCTGAAAAAAGAGGCGAAGTAGTGGAGGTCGTCGATGATTTAGGTGAGAAATGTGATCTTGAAGTTCTGGTGCTTGTCGATACGAGCGCAAGTATGCATCATAAGCTCCCGACCGTAAAGGAAGCTCTCTATGATCTTTCTCTCAGCTTAAATGCCAGAACAGGTTCAAATCAATTTAGTGTTTATGTATTCCCTGACCTAAAGAGGTCGATTCGCAAAATGATCGACTGGACTCCTGAACTAGGCAGGATTAATAATATATTCAACAAGTTGACCAGCGGAGGCTATACACCAACCGGCCCTGCTCTTAAAGAAGCTTTATACTCGTTTACTGAAAAACCGCTGATCCGGGAATTTCAAGATGAGGAAGACCCTTATGAAGAAACCGGATTTTAATATAGCAGCAGGGGCTGTTTTAACCGGGAAATGGAACAGCCGCTCCTACCAGATTATTAGAAAGCTTGGATCGGGCGCATGTGGCACCGTCTATTTGTGTCAATCTCATGGGGAAAGGTATGCCCTGAAGGTTGGACAGGATAGCTCGCGAATGATGCTGGAAGTGAATATGCTCAAGAAATTCAGCAAGGTCCAAGGGGTAAAGCTTGGACCTGATTTTGTTGATGTCGATGATTGGGTGGGACCACGAGCGCAAATTTACCCTTTTTATGTAATGGAATACATCCAAGGCCAGTCATTGCCCTCCTTTTTAAAGGGAAAAGCAAACGAATGGATCGGGCTGTTTGCTGTGCAATTACTTTCAGACCTTGAACATCTTCACAAAGCCGGCTATGCATTTGGCGACTTAAAGACGGATAACCTGCTTGTATCAGCTTCCAGGGTCCGTTTGATTGACGTGGGAGGAGTCACCCATTTTGATCGAGCGATTAAGGAATTCACTGAATTTTATGATCGAGGATATTGGGAAATGGGATCAAGACGGGCAGATGCTCGTTATGACCTATTCGCTCTGACCATGATTATGCTCGAAATGGCTTACCCAGCTAAATTTGAAAAAGGTAAAAATGCAAAGAAGACGTTGGAAACGAATCTCCTTCATGCCGTGGTTCTGAAACCTTACCAGAAAATTATTTTAAATTGCTGGCAGGGAGGATATTCCTCTGCCACGGATATGAAAGACGACTTAGCCAACTTGTTAATGAAGCGTACTCAGACCAAGAGTCCGAAGCGGTCGCAGCTCCGGAAGAAACGGGAGTCTATG
>NZ_JAUTWQ010000005.1:0-110492 GCF_046719735.1 Halobacillus rhizosphaerae | reverse complement strand
TTTTATAAATTGTCCAAATAACGGGGGACAGTTCAAAGTGAGCCGGGCTTTTTTTATTTAGCTGGTAGAAAAGCGGGTATGTTTGGCACACCGATCTAAATAAAAGCACTCTACACCCTCTGTGTGGATGGCCACACCATCCTCAAGAAACCACCAGGATCCTCTGTCCAGCTGCTTTGTGATAAATTCTGAAGCTTCCCGAGCATCCATTTCTTCACTTAATTCCAAATCGTGAGCCACAATCCGGGTGCTGTCCAATAAGAAAATCACATGCCAAGATTTTTTGGCTTCTGCCATTTCATTCACCATCCCTAAACAATTGATTACTTGTCATTTACCCTGTCCATTTTTTAGTTAATCTTACATTTTCAGTTCACATCATTATTCTTTCTCTATACTGGTTCCGCGATAAATAAACGGGAGGGAGAGGTTCTCTCTTCTCTCTATGAAACAGAGGAGCATTTATCTATTCGGTTCCTTCATCCTATTGGTTAGATTATGTAAATTTCTTAAAGTCATACGAAAAAAGAATAAGCTGCTCATGAGAAGAGCAGCCTTTCAGTTTCTTATATGTAGGGGGAGGAGCGCCAGATGTCCGCCAAGCTGTTCTTCGATTTGATTTTATGCGTGAATGGAAAAACCAACGAGTGAAGATAAGGCAAACAACAGGTATAAGACATCCCTCCAACTTAAATTTTAGCAATCCTGTCTACACGGTTAGTTTACCAACTTGTCCTCTATTGTAGTGTTAAATCTTTGTAAATAGTGGACTGGCTTAACTTAGTCTATGCAAAAAAGTTTACAAAGATGCTGATTATGTTTTACTATAAATCAAGCTTAATTCATACTATTCAAATCGGATTTAGGAGGTATAAATTTATGGCCCAACCTGCTATTGAAAACTGGAATCAAAAGTCTTCCACTGTAAGAGCTACACTTAATCCAGTTCAAAAGCCGTTAGTCATTCTTGGAATTATTGTCTCGCTCATTCTCTTTGCTGCAATCGTTACTGTGAGCACACTGACTCAAGGAGTCTTATTTATTATTGGGATCGCTTTTGGTTTATCTCTCTTATATGCCCGTTTCGGATTCACGTCAGCATTTAGAAGACTTCTATCCGTCGGAAATGTGCAAGGATTACAGTCCCACATGTTAATGTTGGCCGTTGCGTCCACACTATTTGCTATTATATTGTCTACTGGATTCAGCTTCACTGGTCAGGGACCTGCAGGCTATGTTTTCCCTGTCGGATGGAGCGTGGTCGCCGGTTCATTCATGTTTGGTATCGGCATGCAAATGGGATCCGGCTGTGCCTCTGGGACTTTATATACTGTTGGAGGCGGAAAATCTTCTATGCTTCTTACTTTACTAGGTTTTATTGGCGGCTCGGTTCTCGGTGCCTACCAGATCGGATTTTGGCGTGACCTTCCTTCTTTACCTGCGATTTCCTTAGCTACGTCAACAGGGCTCGGGTATTTTGGCGGCTGGGTCTTGCAAATGCTTATTTTTATAGGCATCTACGTCATAACCGTTAAAATTGCAAGAAAGAAAAACCCGCCAAAAATGAAGCCGCTCGCTACTACATCCGGATTGAAAAAACTCTGGCGCGGGGCTTGGCCACTGCTGTTAGCTGCTGTAATCCTCGGAGTACTCAATGCCATTACCCTTTCTGTGAGAGGAAAGCCGTGGGGAATTACATCTGCTTTCGCTTTATGGGGTTCTAAGTTTATCCAGCTTTTCGGTGTCGATGTTTCCAACTGGCAATATTGGCAAGGAAATACGGAAGCACTAGATTCTACTGTACTGGCTGACTCCACCAGTGTCATGAACTTCGGCATTATTCTAGGGGCGTTCATTGCTGCTGCTTTTCAGGGTGATTTCAAACCTGGGAAAATAAAGCCCGGGGTTGGCATGGCCTCCATTATTGGCGGCGCATTCATGGGCTATGGTGCTCGTCTGGCATTCGGCTGTAATATCGGCGCTTACTTTGGCGGGATTGCCTCTTTCAGTCTTCACGGCTGGTTGTGGATGATTATGGCGCTTGCCGGTACTTTCCTAGCCTTATTTATACGTCCATTATTTGGGTTGAAAAATCCCGATCCAAAAAATTCAATTTGTTAATTTCATGTAAACAGCGGAGAACCACAAATTGTGATTCTCCGCTTTTTTTATTGTATAACCTTAGCCGTAAACTTACGGTTTCTTGGCCCATCAAACTCACAGAAGTATAACCCCTGCCACGTTCCAAGCAGTAGATTGCCTTGTTCAATAATCAAAGTTTGGGAATGACCGACAGTACTCGTTTTCATATGAGCTGCCGTGTTACCTTCTCCGTGTAAATCCTTAGAGTCTTCCCAAGGGTAAACCTCAGAGAACCTGCGAAGCATATCTGTTTTCACATCAGGGTCAGCATTTTCATTTACAGTTAGTCCTGCTGTCGTATGGAGGGTGGTTACGATAACTATTCCATCTTGGACCTCTTGCTCCTTTATCCATGTTTCAATTTCAGAGGTTACATCAATCATTTGATCATGATGATCGGTTCTTAATTCAAATGTTTTTAGCATCTGTAAAACTCCTTTAGCTTTGTGAAGCTGCGTAGTTTTTTAGTTTCTCGTAAGTGTCGTTTTCCTCTTGGTTGTACTCAGGATCTTTGGAATATTTCCATACCCCTTCTTCAATATTTACCTCAACTGCTGCTTGATAAACATTCGTTCCATTGCCTCTTAGTTGGATGGAATAACTCTCACCATTCTTCTCGACCAAACAATTCACTAAACCCCCTTTATTTATGACTACAATCGGCTGATTTAGATCATTGGGTCCGAGAAGCGTCGATACGATCGAGGAAGCAGACATCGCTGTCCCGCATGCATTAGTTAAACCAACCCCACGTTCATAGGTTTGCACAAAGATTTTATTTTTGTCTATTGTTCGAACAAAACTAACATTGACTCCATTTGGAAAAACCTCATGAAGTTCATTCGCTTTCCTTCCAATAGCAGCAAGCTCTTCTTGTTCATAATCCTCCACCATCGAGACAATATGAGGATTAGGTACACTCAATGCAGTAAAAGTAAATTGATTGGATAGCTCAGGAATCGCAATATTTATCGCCTCCTCTTGCTCCACAATCATAGGCAGCGAATCTGCTTTAAATGAAACCGGTTCTATGGTAACAGAAAATGTATCAATTCCTTCAAAGATTTGAGGTACCTGACTTACAGAGAGTACTGCTTTCTCCGTTTCTATCTCTACTTTTGTCTTTCCAAGTTGTTCAATTACATGACGGGCCACACAGCGAAGGCCGTTGCCGCACATTTCCGCTTCCGTCCCGTCAGAGTTAAACATCCGCATCCTTGCTTCCGCCTTTTTACTTTCCATCACAAATAATATTCCATCAGACCCCACGCCTGTACTCCGGTCGCAGAGGAGGATAGAAATCTTTCTGCGTTCCTCTTCTGTAAAAGGGTAACTATGAGTTATTTCATCTATTAGAATAAAATCATTTCCGGATCCATGGCACTTAATATATTCAATATTCATAGCTGATCTCTCCTTCTATCAACAATTCCATTATCCATGATAGCATATTCCGCGGTTTTCTAAGTGAAATCATGTCTCTAGATTAAAGATATCCGGCCAAACGTGAGTTTTTTTATGGCATTCATTCTTAAAAGTGAACCGAGGTTTATAATCACATATTCACCACAAAGACTAGATCAAAATTAGAAGGGAGACCGGATTCTGACCATTTTCATAGTTGTGAATCCAGAAAGAAATCATTATGGCAAAACATAGCAAACCCGAACCAATCTTAATGAATGGTCCGGGTTCGTTGTTGAATATCTTCCTTACACATTATTTTTCATTTCGCAATGACAATTTTTTTAGGAGTGGCTAGCTCGCGGACCGACTGCAGCCGTGATAGGTCCATATTTCCTCCGCTTAAGATAACGCCGCAATGATTACTTTTAATATTAGACTTTTCATCGAGTAACGCTCCAAGGGCCGTAGCTCCAGCCCCTTCGACAAGGGTTTTCTCCCTTTCTAGTAATTGCAGCATTGCTTTAGCAATATGATGCTCATCCACAGTTATAATACGGTCCACATATTTCTGAATACACTGAAAGGTTAGCCTTCCTCTTTCTTTAACAGCAATTCCATCTGCAATCGTAGATACAGAAGATAACTTTTGAGGTCCGGTTTTGTAAAAAGCATTATACGTGGCGGACGCCTTTGCAGATTGCACACCGATTATTTGAATCTCCGGTTTTAAACTTTTTGCTGCAAAAGCTACACCGCTAATCAGACCTCCTCCGCCAATAGGAACAACTAATGTATCAAGTTCTGGCTGCTGCTCCAGCATTTCTACAGCAACGGTCGCCTGCCCGGCCATCACATCAAAATCATCGAAGGGATGAACAAATGTCGCACCCTTCACCTTTTGCTCTGCTTTAGCCGCCTGATAGGCTTCCTGAAAGGACTCACCTATTAGTACAATGTCAGCTCCATATCCTTCTGTTGCTTGGATTTTAGCTTTAGGGGTTCCTTCAGGCATAAAGATGGTAGATTTAATTCCTCGCTTGGTTGCAGCTAAAGCCACACCTTGTGCGTGATTACCGGCAGAAGCGGCAATGACTCCCCGCTCTGCTTCTTCCTCTGTTAACCTGGCGATTTTATAGGAAGCCCCTCGTACCTTAAAGGCTCCTGTTCTTTGTTGATTTTCCATTTTTAAATACACATGCTGATGGGTTAACTGATCAAAGGTCTTTGAGGTTTCCAAGGGGGTTCTGTGAACCACCTCTGCTAATTTTTCATGTGCATCCATTACTTTTGCGAGCGTTAAGAAATTCCCAACGTCTTCACTCCCTTTTGTTTTATGCATTTTCAAACTGATCAATTTTATCTTCATAGGTTAGTGTGACAGCTATCTCATCCCAACCATTAAGAAGCATTTCTTTATGGTAAGGCTGAACTTCAAATTCTGCTTTGAACCCATGGTCGTCTTGAACGACTTGATCTTCAAGATTCACGTAAAGAACCAGTGCATCTTGTTCTGCTTTCTCCATAAGCTGCTTTACTTCTGCTGTCGTTAATTGGACTGGCAAGATACCATTCTTGAAACAATTATTGTAAAAGATATCGGCAAAGCTAGGGGCGATCACTACTTTGAAACCAAAATCCTGAATGGCCCACGGAGCATGCTCACGAGAAGAGCCGCACCCAAAGTTCTCTCCTCCTACCAAAATAGAAGCATTTTTGTAAACGGAATCATTTAATGTGAAATCTTCTCTGGGTGTCCCGTCTTCATAAAAGCGCCAGTTATAAAATAGAAACTGCCCAAATCCTTGTCTTTCAATCCGTTTTAAAAATTGTTTAGGGATAATCTGATCCGTATCAACATTACTTCGGTTTAATGGATAAACCTGTCCTTTATGCTGGGCTAAAGGTTCCATTTCCTCACCCTCCTACTGCACTTGCATATTTTCTGACATCTACAAAATAACCTTCAAGAGCTGCAGCTGCTGCCATCTCCGGGCTCACCAGATGTGTTCTGGCCCCATTTCCCTGTCTGCCTTCGAAATTTCGATTGGACGTAGAAGCACAACGTTCACCAGGAGGGATGACATCGTCATTCATGGCCAGACACATACTGCACCCAGCGTCTCTCCACTCGAATCCTGCCGTGAGGAAGATGGTATCCAACCCCTCCGCTTCGGCTGCTTCCTTCACAGATTTAGAACCGGGGACCACTAAGGCTGTGACATCTTTATGCACTTGGCCGCCCTGGACAATCTCTGCGGCTTTCCGTAGGTCACTTAATCTGGAATTGGTACAAGAACCAATAAAGACGTGTTCAACCGGGATGTCTTGAATCGCTTGATTGGCTTCAAGCCCCATATATTCAATGGCCCTTTGGACACCGTCTTGATCCTCATCTTCACTAAGGGAAGAAGGATCAGGTACACGGCCGCCGATAGGAACGCAATGAGACGGGTTCGTTCCCCAAGTTACTTGAGGCTCGATCTCAGCGGCATTAATCTCGACCGCCGCGTCATACACGGCACCTTCATCAGTAGCAAGGGCTAACCAGTCCTCTGCAGCTTTTTCAAATTCCTGGTCTTTAGGAACGTGACGCTTACCCCGAAGATACTCAATTGTTGTTTCGTCTGGGCTGATTAGACCTGCTCGTGCCCCAGCTTCTATAGACATATTACAGACAGTCATTCTTTCTTCCATAGATAGATTTCGAATGGCTTCTCCCGTATATTCCACTACATAGCCCGTGCCGAATCGTACGCCGTATTTACCAATGACGGCCAGGATAAGGTCTTTAGCGGTAACCCCTGTACCTAGCTCACCATCCACTTTCACTTGGAGAGTTTTCGGAGGCGCCTGCCAAAGGGACTGAGTTGCAAGTACATGTTCCACTTCACTTGTCCCTATTCCAAACGCAAGGGCTCCAAACGCTCCATGGGTAGAAGTATGACTGTCTCCGCATACGATGGTTTTACCCGGCTGTGTAAGACCCAATTCAGGTCCTATGACATGGACAATTCCCTGGTCAGGGTGGTCAATATCGGCTAAACGAATGCCAAATTCCTCACAATTTTCTTTTAATGTTTCCATTTGTTTTTTTGATACGGCATCTTTAATCACATGTCGGTGAATCGTAGGTACATTATGATCCATCGTAGCGTAAGTATTCTCTGGACGCCTGACTTTTCTGCCGCTAATCCGCAAACCTTCAAAGGCCTGTGGAGAGGTAACTTCATGGATCAAATGGAGGTCGATGTAAATGAGATTAGGCTTACCCTCCTCTTCATGGACAACGTGTTGATCCCAAATCTTTTCAATAATTGTTTTAGGTTGACTCATGATGGATCCACTCCTTTTTAGTTTGACTTAGGCATAACATTGCATAATATTTTTCGTCGTATCATTGGAACTAATCTGTTCAATCACTTTAGCGGCCATTTCACTGCCCGTTACTTTCACTCCATTTTCAAGACTAAGATCTGCAGTGTGGAACTTAGCTGCCAATACCTCCTGCACAGCTGTCTCCACTTGATCCGCTTCTTCCTCCATCTGGAATGAATGGCGAAGCATCATCGCTGTAGATAAAATAGCTGCCAATGGATTCGCTTTATTTTCTCCAGCAATATCAGGAGCAGAACCATGGACGGGCTCGTAAAGACCGACACCATCACTCCGGATACTCGCCGAAGGCAGCATCCCCAAGGATCCGGTCAATACCGATGCTTCATCGCTCAAAATGTCACCAAACATATTCTCGGTTACAATTACATCGAAGGATGCAGGGTTAGTAATTAGTTTCATCGCTGCTGCATCAACTAGCATATGGTCCACGGTGACTTCCGGATAATCGTGTTTCTTCTCTTCAACGACTTCACGCCACATGCGGCTTGATTCCAAAACATTTGCCTTGTCTACGGAAGTTAAATGTTTTCTACGCACCATGGCACTTTGAAAAGCTTGATCGACAATTCTTTCTATTTCACTTCTCGTATAGGCAAGAGTGTCAACGACCTCTTGGCCATTATTTCTGCGTTCACTGGGTTCACCGAAATACAACCCGCCTGTCAGCTCTCGAACTATAAGCAAATCACTGCCTTCCACCACTTCCGGCTTCAGGGGAGAAGCATGCAGTAATTGTTTAAATCCCTTGATGGGGCGAAGGTTTGCAAATAGACCCATTTTCTTTCTAATACCAAGCAAGCCTTTCTCCGGCCGCATATGCCCAGGAAGCTGGTCCCATTTCGGCCCTCCAACAGCTCCTAGTAAAATGGCATCTGATTTCTTACAGGCAGCCACTGTATCTTCTGGAAGAGGAGTGCCTTGACTGTCAATTGCCGCCCCGCCAATTTCATGTGTTTCAAAAGTGAAAGTATGATTATAACGTTCTGCGACTGCTTCAAGTACTTGTTTCGCAGCTTTGGATACTTCTTGGCCGATTCCGTCACCGGGCAGCATTACGATGTGCTTATTCATTGTCCTACTCCTCCTTTATACTTGTGCTTTTTGAATTGGTGGCTTATTAAAGTTATAAAGTGTACGATTTACTGCATTAAGGAAGGCTTGTGCAGAGGCTTCAAGCACATCTTGAGCTGATCCTCTACCAGACGCCTGGCGATCATTTACAGTCAATTGCACATGAACTTCTGCTAAAGCATCTCGGCCACGGCCGATGGAACTTAACTGGTAATCCTGAAGATGGACGTCTTCGTCTATTAGATCATCCAGGGTGTTGTAAATGGCCTCAACACTGCCCTCTCCAGTATTAGCTCTCTCGACTTCCACTCCATCTGGTGTGGTGAGAAGAATAGTAGCAGTTGGTTTATTAATACTTCCATACTGAACTTGGAAGGCTTTGAGTTCGTATTTCGGCTGATCCTCATTTGCGGTCTGAGTATCCGTCAAGATGGCAAACAAGTCATCATCTGTAACTTCTTTCTTCTTCGCAGTCAAATTCTTAAAGGATTCAAATGCTTCTTTCAGTTTCGTTTCAGTTAATTCAAATCCAAACGTTTCAGCTTTCTGTTTAAAGGCATGTCTGCCAGAATGCTTTCCAATAACCATGCGGTTGGAATCGATGCCAACCATAGCCGGTGTGATAATTTCGTAAGTGGTGGTTTCTTTCAGCACGCCGTCCTGGTGAATGCCGGATTCATGAGCGAATGCATTCCGTCCTACCACTGCTTTATTACCTGGCACCATCATTCCAGTCAAACGACTGACAAGATCACTGGTTCGTTTAATTTCTTTAAGCACCATATTCGTTTGAAAATCATAACGGTCTTGTCGAATTTGCAAGGCAACCGCAATTTCTTCAAGTGCTGCATTACCAGCTCGTTCACCAATACCGTTAATTGTTCCTTCAATTTGAGTGGCCCCATGTTCAATTGCTGCTAGTGAGTTGCTGACTGCCATTCCCAGATCGTCATGACAATGAGCTGACAACGTCGCCTTGTTAATATTCGGAACATGCTGCTTCACATAGTCGAAAAGTTTCCCATATTCATCTGGAGTAGTATAGCCGACGGTATCAGGCAAGTTGATCACCGTGGCACCAGCATCTATAACTTTTTCAATAATGTGAACTAGAAAATCATAGTCTGAGCGGCAAGCGTCTTCCGCTGACCATTGGACGTAAGGGAATTTTTCTCTCGCGTATGATACAGCTTCAACAGCGGCTTCGACCACTTCTTCTGGGGACTTCTTCAACTTGTGAGTCATATGAATAGGAGAGGTAGCAAGAAAGATATGCAGCCTTGGCTCTGCTCCGCCTTTAAGAGCTTCCCAGGCAATATCAATATCTTTCTTATGAGCGCGCGCTAAACCGGTAACTGAACAACCTCGCACGGTTTCGGCGATCTCTTTGACAGCTTCAAAATCTCCCTGTGAGGAAGCAGGAAATCCTGCTTCCATAATATCTACACCCAGACGTTCAAGCTGCTTAGCAATTTCCAATTTTTCCAGGCGATTCAAGTTTACCCCTGCTGACTGCTCTCCATCACGTAGCGTTGTATCGAATACTTTAACGTGAGCCATGCTTGACCACATCCTTTTGTTTAGATTGGGGCTTCTTCACGAATGGCATTAATTCTCTTAATTCTCTTCCCACCTTCTCAATTTGATGATTATTTTCAAGTGCATTAATCGCGTTAAATTCTGGACGGTTTACCTGGTTTTCAAGAATCCATCCTTTGGCAAATTTACCGGTTTGGATATCTCCCAATACTTCTTTCATGCGTTGTTTGGTGTCTTCATTTACTACGCGTGGTCCTGATACAAAGTCACCCCATTGGGCCGTATCAGAAATGGAATAACGCATATACTCAAGACCGCCTTCATACATCAGGTCCACAATCAGTTTCAATTCATGCATACATTCGAAGTAAGCGACTTCCGGCTGGTAGCCTGCTTCAGTCAAGGTTTCAAATCCAGCTTTCACCAAGCTTGAAAGTCCTCCGCACAGTACCGCTTGTTCACCAAACAGATCAGTTTCCGTTTCTTCCTGGAAGCTTGTTTCCAGAACGCCGGCACGCCCGCTGCCGATACCTTTCGCATAGGCAAGTGCGATCTCCTTCGCTTCTCCAGTTACGTTCTGTTCTACACCGATAAGGGAAGGAACACCGGCCCCCTCTTCAAAAGTTCTTCTTACCAGGTGTCCTGGTCCTTTAGGGGCAACTAAGAATACATCCACGTCAGAAGGTGGGACCACTTGGTTGAAATGAACGTTAAATCCATGAGCAAATGCAAGAGCGTTTCCTGCGTTTAGATTTGGTTTGATGTGTTCCTCATAAACGGATGGTTGATGTTCATCAGGAAGCAGAACCATAACTACGTCTGATTCAGCGACTGCTTCTGCAACTACTTTCACTTCAAGACCATCTTCTACTGCTTTATCCCAGGACTTTCCTTTTCTTAGACCGACTACCACATTATAGCCACTTTCTTTTAAGTTCTGAGCATGAGCGTGACCCTGAGATCCGTAGCCAATCACTGCCACTTTCTTATTTTTTAGTACCTCGTCCTGAATGTCATTTTGATAGTAAACTTTTGCCATTTTATATCATCCTTTCAATCATTATTATTATTTTAATAGTGAATAAGATTTAATTTCTGTCGTTTGCGGCTGCTGACCTCTAGTAAAGGCGGTCAGCCCAGTTCTTGCCAGTTCTTTAATCCCATAAGGCCGAAGCAATTCAATTAAAGCATCAACCTTATCTGATGTCCCGGTGACTTGAACAGTCATGTTCTCTTTACTTACATCGATGATCGAAGCCCGAAATGGTTCAATAATTCCCTGAAGCTCACTGCGTATCTGAGGATTACTAATGACTTTGACCATCGCAAGCTCTCTTGCCACAATTGCTTTATCCGTAATGTCAGATACTTTCAACACATCAATTTGTTTGTTGAGTTGTTTCGTGAGTTGTTCAAGCTTACGATTGTCTTCTACATCGACCACAAAGGTCATTTTAGAAATCCCTTCTGTTTCAGTGCGTCCTACGGATATACTTTCTATGTTAAATTGCCTCTTAGAAAGTAACCCGGTGACGCGATTCAGTACACCACTCCTGTTGTGGACAATCGCTGTAACAATTCGTTTCATCGTTTCACCCCAATCATTTCATGAAGCCCTTTGCCGGGAGCAATCATTGGATAGACATTTTCCGTTTGAAGAACACGGCAGTCAATCAACGCTGGATGAGGATCATTTAATATCTTAGGAAGCATTTCTTCTACCTCCTCCTGAGTTTCCAGCTTGTAACCTGGAATTTGGTAGCTTTCTGCAAGCTTTACAAAGTCAGGCTGAACCTCAATGATTGATTCAGAATATCGCTTATCATAAAATTTCTCCTGCCACTGTCTGACCATTCCTAACGCCTGATTATTGACGATGAGAATTTTCACCGGCAGCTTTCGTTCCTGTAATACCGAAAGCTCCTGGAGGGTCATTTGAAATCCTCCATCGCCGACCACTGCGACCACCGTAGATTCCATATCTGCTAACTGGGCACCGATAGCAGCTGGAAAACCGTATCCCATCGTGCCAAGTCCACCAGAAGTTACCCAGCGATTAGGCAAATTAAAATGATAATACTGAGCTGCCCACATTTGATGCTGACCGACATCCGTAGCTACAACAGCTTCACCTTTGGTATAGTCGTAAACTTTTCTGAGCAGCCACTGAGGGATGAGTGCTTCTTCCGGCAGGTCGTGCCACAATGGAAAATCAGCTTTATTACTGTTCACCAGGCTGATCCACTCTTGATGATCAAGCTGGTTGATATCCTTCTTATTCAATGATTCAAGTGCTGCCTTCGCGTCCGATACAATCGGAATATGGGTAGGAATGTTTTTTCCGATTTCAGCAGGATCGATATCAATGTGAGCAACCTTTGCTCCTGGAGCAAAATGATCCAGGTTACCGGTTAAACGATCATCAAATCGAGAGCCGATATTTATCAGAAGATCACACTCATAAAGAGCCATATTGGCAGCATAGGTTCCATGCATACCTGCCATTCCTAAGGACAACTCATCATTCCCTGGATAACTGCCTAGTCCGAGTAATGTTGTGGTAACAGGAAGCTGATAATTTCTTACAAACTCTTTGAGCTGCGCTGAAGCTCCTGCGTGAATCACTCCTGATCCAGCCAAAACAATTGGTTTTTTAGCAGTTTTCAATGCTTCATGAAGCTTACTAATTTGCATTGGATTTGGCTTTAAAGTGGGTTGATAGCCCGGCAGATGAAAGTGATTTTCTACTTTCGCTTCGGTTACCGTTGCTGCAATATCCTTTGGAATGTCCACAACTACTGGACCAGGTCTTCCAGTTGTAGCAATATGAAATGCCTCTTTCACAATTCTTGGAAGTTCTTCTATTTGCTGGACTTGATAATTATGCTTGGTAATGGGTGTAGTGATGCCCATAATATCGGATTCCTGAAAAGCATCGGTACCAATGACACCCTTGGCTACCTGCCCCGTAAAAATAACGAGTGGAATCGAATCCATCATGGCATCTGCAATGCCTGTGACCAGGTTGGTTGCTCCTGGTCCTGAGGTTCCAATCACAACGCCTGCCCGTCCTGAAACTCTTGCATATCCTTCAGCCGCATGGATAGCTCCTTGCTCATGGCGAGGAAGAACGTGATCGAAATTACCCTTTGCTCTATATAAAGCATCGTAAATAGGTAATACCGCTCCACCTGGATAACCAAATAACGTTTTGACTTCCTGCCCAATTAAAGCTTCTACAAGTAAATCTGCCCCCGTCCTTGTAGTCGTCTGTTCCATCGGCTTTGCTTCTACCTTCATTTTTAAATCCCTCCTGATAAAAAATATAAAAAAAGACCTTCTCCCCCTGCACTCCCCTTACACGCACTGCGTTAAGGAAAGAGAGGGGTGAAAAGGCCTTTGTTCTTTCACGGTACCACCCTCGTTCGTGAAGCCAGCGGCTCCACCTCATGAAGTTATCCTGGATAACTTCTTTTTGATAACAGGTGCTGTGAACACCTGGTCCCGCCTACTAGATACCGTTCAGCTAAGACACTCAAGGATGATGTCAGAATAAGTTGTATTTCCGGGCTTCCAGCAACCCCGGCTCTCTGTGAATACAATTTCTTATTCCTTTATTCCTGTCAACGAGTTATTAAGATGAAATTGTTTGTCAGTACGTTCATCAGCTGACTTGTGCTTTACTTTCTTGAGGGTTTACTTTCACCCCGTCTGTGGTGGTGATTTTTCTAAATTCAGAAAGTAAATGACTTGTGACTGCGCCTGGTTTTCCATCGCCTACTTCACGCTGATCCACTTCTACCACGGCAATCACTTCAGCAGCCGTGCCTGTTAAGAAAACTTCATCGGCCACGTACACATCATGGCGGGTGAATGGCTGCTCTTTTACTTCATAGCCTTTTTCCCGGGCTAAGTCTATAATGGCATTTCGCGTAATTCCTTCAAGTGCACCTAAATAGGTAGGTGGAGTTAAGATTGTGCCGTTTTTTATAATAAAGATATTGTCTGCTGAACCTTCTGTCACATAACCTTGGTCGTTCATCATTAATGCTTCATCAACGCCTGCCTGGTTAGCCTCCATTTTAACTAAAATATTATTTAAATAATTTAATGATTTCACTTGCGGAGGAAGTACATCCGGTCGATTACGCCTGCTGGATACTGAAGCAAGTCTGACACCTCGTTCATACAGCTCTTTAGGAAATAAAGCGAGTGCTTCAGCAATGACAACCACTCGAGGATTTGAACAACTGGAAGGATCCAGTCCGAGGTTCCCAGCACCTCTGGAAACAACTACTCGAATATAGGCGGTTTCCAGCTGGTTTCTGCGGACAGTTTCAACAATAATTTCTTCCAATTCCTCCTTTTCATATGGTACTTGAAGCATGATTGACTTAGCAGAATCGAAGAGGCGATTTAAGTGTTCTTCTAACTTAAAGACATTGCCTTCATAAACTCGAATGCCTTCGAACACCCCGTCCCCATATAAGAAACCATGATCGTAGACGGATACGACAGCTTCACTCTTGTCTACGAATTCGCCGCTCATATAAATCCATTGGCTGCTCATTCTCAGCACTCCTTTCTTTTGTATAGTTATGGTTAATATGGATAATGAATAAAGTTGTTTATGTGGACCCTGGGGGGTAAGCATGCACTCTTACTTTTCAGGGTCCAATGGTCATTCCACATGAACCAACTATCCGTTTACTGTTTGAACATTGCGTTTTCGGTTTAGTTGATTGAGGACTACTTTAAACCGATTTCTCGTGAAGGTCAACAGGTTTTCGTTAAATTTTCTGAACACTTTGATTATTCAGGTATTTGATAAAGCGTTTTCATTCAGGCTATAGCTGAATTCTACAGGTAAATAATCAGTTTCTTTTTTTCTTTTTTATCTCTAAAATCAGGGGTGGATTCCTCCATTCAAATCATTCTGTGTTTTATAAATTCGGAGAAAATTAGTCAGTTTCCTTGTCCAAAATCAAGGGTTCATAAATGATGATTTTCATTTTATACAAGCATATAAATTTCCAGGTATTAAGTCATTCAAATAAGCGAGGAATTTCAATCATGGACAAATGCCCTTCCCAATATGGTCCCCCCTACATACCCTGTTATATAAAGCAATAAAGGTGGTGGAATCATGGGCTTTTATGGCGGCGGATTCGGCGGCGGCTACGGTGGTGGCTGCGGCGGTGGCTACGGTTACGGTGGCGGTTTCGCACTAATCGTAGTTCTGTTTATCCTGTTAATTATTGTGGGAGCTTCCTTCTATCGTTAATAGGAAAAATGGTAAATTCTATTTTGTTTCAAACAATAACCAGGGGTACTCCTGGTTATTTTCATTTTAAAAATCTTCCGCTATTTTTGTATCAATCAAGTCGAGTGTATGAGAAATTTCCTGTATGGATTCATTCATGATGGGCAGCAGATTCAGCAATGTGATCAATTCCTCCGCATCGTGATGACCGTAAATTAAGTGAATAAAGCTCTCTATGTTTACGATTTGACCGTACATATGTTCAAACGACTCATGAAGCTCTATGGGAACACAAGGTTCCAGATTCATTAAATAATACCGCTTGACCTCTTCATTTTTGACTTTAATCATTTTCAACTGAAAAGGAGATTGTTTTAAATTTATTTTCTCTGATTCCTCTAACAATTCGACTAAGCTAATCACTTTGTTTCTGAAATAAATAAGATAATTTCTTTTAAAATGACTAAATTTCTCAACTCGTTGATCTTGCGCTTCTTTCTTATAAAGGAAGATGGAAATCAATCCTGCTAATAAGGTTCCAACAAAAGCACCAATAATTCCCCCTGCAGTTTGCAGCCATGCATCCGGACTAATACTTGCCCAAAATTCTTGATCCATCTCATTGCTCCTCTGGTCTAAAGGTCTAGTTATTGTTAATAATTCTCATCATAAAAACAGCTTATCAACGGCAAGATAAGAAAAAAGAGGAGGCCGTGTCTTTGTGAGAAGAAAATTTCTTGTCTTACTGTCCTTATTAATTTTCATTCCTGTCCTATTCTTAAATGAAGAAGCAGCCGCGAAAGCAGACCGTTTTTTCTTTGAAAAGCAAGGCCGGGCCATCTGGGAAATTCCCACCAATAAAAAAATGATTGCTCTAACTTTTGATGATGGACCCAGTGAAATCTATACTCCGCTTGTTCTGGATGTCCTGAAAGAATACCGAGCGAAAGCAACTTTTTTTGTGGTAGGTGAACGTGCCGAAAATTTTCCGGAAATCGTGCAAAGAGAAGTAAAAGCAGGTCACGAAGTTGCTAACCACACCTACACTCATCCAAATATTAGAACGATGAATAAAGACTCATTCATAAAAGAATTACGTCAGACCAACGAAATTATTCATCAATTAACGGGTTTTTCTCCAAAATTATTTCGTCCTCCAGGCGGAGCTTATAATGAGTCGATTATTTATACAGCGAATGAGGAAGGATATACCGTTGTATTGTGGTCATGGCATCAGGACACATTAGATTGGAAACAGCCGGGAACAAGCACGATTGTACGAAATGTTATAAATAATGTAAGAAATGGAGACATTATTTTGTTTCACGATTATGGAGGAAATCGTATGCAGACGATTAACGCATTGAAAAAGATTCTTCCTGAATTAAAAAAACAGGGGTACGAGTTCGTTACCGTCTCAGAGCTGACAAGAATGAATCCGAACTATAAATACCTGAACTTAATGAAAACATTTAAATATTCAAATGAACTCCCTCCTTACACGAATCGGACTTATAGAGAACCAGGAAATGCTAAAGAATAAAGCTTGGCTGCAGAATTCACTTGTAAGCCAAGAAACCTGACCTGATGCAGAACAAAAAAATCCGAACGAAATTGAAGTGTTGGTACATTTCATCATCGTTCGGATTTACTAATGGCTGAAAGACTAGTGTCCAGTATCTTTATAATATTTAAGCTTTTTTGTTTAAAATACCCCGTATTTATGCCGTTGATCCTGTTGTAATTGTCATCCCAGTTCAGTTTCGGTGTTTTTCCATATATCGGAATCCCAATTTATATAACAGCCATAAAGGCCAGGACATTATAATCATCACTAGAATGAAAATATAACAGGCTTCTTCTTCAGGGCTCATATGGTCCGGTTCTTTATGAAAAGCACCGATTACTAATCCGATCCCTAAAAAAATAATAACAAAAACCAATTTTTCCACCTCATTACTATGCTCTTCCTATATCATATTAACGAGGGTGTTCATTCGTTTACCGCATGAGTAAAAACATTTTAATAATTAGATGAAAATCGTGACAGTAGTACATAGGCCGTTCCAACGGTAATGAGGAAGACCATTTGCCAAAACGCATCCCGCTTTCCGTTCAAAAATTTTATCTTCAGCAGTTAATGTCCTATTGTTTAATTTCAAAGCCATCCGTAATTATTAAATGCCCTAAAAAAAATGAGAACGCCAGAGAGGCTGGTTAGCCTCTGACGTTCTCCAATGGATTATTTAACACTCTTATCCATGCATTCGATCAAACGATTCTCTATGCTGGCAGCAAATTCCACTAATTCATTATCTTCGACCATCTTAATTAAGGAAGTAGGTCTCGGCATTCCAATTTTAGTCTTGCCTTCATCTTGATAGACCACGATTTTGCAAGGAAGGAAATAACCTGCCAATTGATTCTTTGATAACACGCGCTGGGCTTCCTTAGGATTACAAACCTCCAGCACAAGATAAGGCTGATTAAAATCAAATCCTTTTTCCTGCAACTTATTTTTAATATCAAATTGCCAAAGAACGCCGAATTTTTCTTCTTTTAGACGTTCTTCTAACGACCGAACCGCTTCATCCATACTTTTGTTAGTCTCAACGGTATAATGAAACATGCTTAATCCTCTCCATTACAAAAATTTTTCAAGAAAAAACAGAAAATACATTCATGCTCTTTTCATCTCCAGGTACTCATACCGCCTTTAATATTGGTTACTTTTTCAAATCCTTGTTTTTTAAGCGTCTTTGAAGCTTTCATACTTCTCATCCCACTTTGACAAATAACTAAGACTTCTTTATTTTTATCGAGTTCTGAAGTTCTTGTCGATAGTTCTGCTAATGGGATATTTTTAAATGGCTTTTGATGATTGGATCTATACTCTTGAGGAGTTCTGACATCAATAAATTGTACTTGTTTCTCTTTCAACCTATTTTTTGCTTCCTGTGTCGAAATATTCGATATTCCCTTTGCAGGGAGAAGCCGGCTGAATACAAACCAGGCGACTCCAATAATAATGACCCATTGAATAAAAGTTTCCAAGTTCTCCACTTCCTTTTAAGAAAACCACTCTAAGTTTTTTATAATAGGATATCCATCCAGATTTTAATCGCTGTTCCTACAATTAATACAACTAATATCCCTTGCAGGAGCATCGTATTCATCTTTTTCCCAAAGCTTGCTCCTATTGGAGAGGCAATTAAGCTTGCGATAATTACAATAGCCGCAGGACCCAATGGAACATGGCCCGTTAATACCTTCCCTGTAGTAGCACCTATGGAAGAGATAAAGGTGACGGCAAGCGAAGTGGCAATGGTCATCCGCGTTGGAATTTTTAATACGACAAGCATAATGGGTACAAGCAGAAAAGCTCCTCCTGCTCCTACAATCCCTGCACCTACTCCGACAATAAACGTTAAAATAGCTGCTACAGGTTTATTGTAATTGATTTGTGCAGTACTCTCGTCAGTTCTTCCCTTTTTAGGTACAAACATCATAACCGAAGCAATAACAGCTAATATACCATAAACGAAATTAATGCCTGCTTCAGATAAAAAATGCGATCCGTACCCTCCAAGAAAACTCCCCAGTAGTATACTAGCCCCCATAATAGCGATCAGGCTCTTGTTTAAATAACCACCTTTTCGGTAAGACCAGACACCTGTCAGGGTCGCAAAAAATACTTGGATGGCCACAATTCCTGACACTTCATAAGCATTGTAGCCAGTAAAACCGAAAAAGACAGGGATGTAAAGCAGCATGGGGTAATTGATAATCGCTCCGCCAATGCCCAGCATTCCGGACAATAGGGAACCTGCAAAGCCTATAAAAAATATGGTAATGATAAGACCCAGGTCCATTTGTCTCCCCCCTTATGAACAGGGGGGGCAAGAACCCCCCCTCCTTCATTCCTTTATGCTTTTTTAATCCAAAACTTTAATACCTCGTCTTCTTCGGTATCTTTTATTAATTCATGGCCGCCGGATTTTGCCCAGGCAGAAAGGTCGCTTTTTGCCCCTTTATCGGTTGCATGCACTTCAAGAACCTCTCCTGAGTTGATTTCCTGCATAGCTTTTTTCGTTTTAACAATAGGCATTGGACATGCTAATCCTTTTGCATCTAACACTTTATTTGATTCCATTTTCATTCTCCTTTTTGTTGAGATTAACCGTGTACCGCACAGCGGTTCGGCCCAACTTCCATTTCTTTTCGTTCCTCTTCATTCGGATCCACTTTTCCCATATTGGTTTCGCGAATCTTTTGGTAAGCGTTCGGCTGAGGCGGAAGATTTTCCGTTACCATATTTCTAAATTCCTGTTCATCGTCCACTTGAAGACCTTTGTTCTTTTGGTACAGATCTCCTAAGCGTGCAGATACTTGACCGCCCTTCCCTAGTTCCTTTGCAAAGGAATAATGGGCTGGCAATACGATTAAATCATCAGAAAGCTCTTTATATTTTTCATACAAAGTTTCACGCAAGTCTCCGACCCAATCTTCTGCTTTTCCAGCTAGATCAGGACGTCCGATGGACTCAACAAATAAAATATCTCCTGTAAGCAAATATTGATTTTCGATAATAAGAGAAGTACTTCCTTTTGTGTGACCTGGAGAGTAAATGGGCTGCACTTTAACCGTTGTATTTCCTACGGTTATATCTTTTCCTTCTTCTAAAGGCTCATAGCTGAATGTGACCTCTTCAGCGTCCTTCGCCGGCAAATAATACGTGCCATTCCTATCTTCTGCCAGCTTACGGCCGCCGGAAATGTGGTCCGCGTGTAAATGAGTGTCCACAAGATGTTTGATTTGCACGCCTTTTTCTTTAGCAAAGTTTTCATAGATATCGGTCATTCGATTGGCATCTACTATAGCTGCTTCCCCATCTGATTCAATAAAGTAAGACAGGCAGCCTTTACCTAAGCGAACAAATTGATATAAGCTTCCTCCGTCATTCAAATCAGCAACTTTCACTGGTTCCAGGTGTTCACTCCAGGCTTTCATGCCGCCTTCTAAGGAGTAAACATTAGTAAATCCGGCTTCATCAAGCTCTTCGCCTACCATTTGAGAGGAGCCTCCCTTAGCACAAACCACAATGATTTCCCTGTCTTTATTCAGCTTATCTTCTATTTCTTCTACTCCATCAAGCAAATTAAAGTAAGGCTCATTGATGACATCTACATGTTCGCCTTCTATTTTCCAATCCTCAAATTCATCGGTATTTCGAACATCTAAAATCAGAGTTTCTTCATTTTGAACTATCTTTTTTGCAAGTTGACCAGTGGTCATAGTTTTCAAACTCATGGTTTCACCTCTTTAATTAAAATGTTAATGAGATATTGGCATCCTTGGCATACTCTATAAATGAAGCTGCTCCGCCAACCTCGATTCCTTCGACAAAATCATCTTTTTCTAAATTCATGACATCCATCGTCATTTGACAAGCAATTAGTTTAATATTAAGTTCTTGTGCAATGCTTACAAGCTCTTCAATTGAAGGCACATTGGCTTTTTCAAACCCTTCCTGAAAATGCTCTTTTCCTTCTGGAAGTGGAAGGTTCTTGTGCTGCTCTTTGTGAATTAAGTTTAAACCTTCAAATGTAAAGAAGATCCCAACCTCTGCATCAGATGCTGCTGCAGCTGTTGCGACATTAAATGCTTTATAGGCATCAAATAAACTACCATTTGCTGCAATAATCGCTACTTTTGTATCAGCCATTTATAAAACCTCCTCATTAATTGTTCTTTTCTGTTGTACCTTGCCATTCAGACATGCCCGGCACTACATTTTTCACTTTTTTATATCCATTACTTGTCAGTTTTTGTGCAGCCAAATCACTGCGATTTCCTGTTCGGCAAATCACATAAAGTTCCTCGTCATTCTTCTCAACTTCACTCATTCGATCATCCAATTCACCAAGCGGTATATTTACTGAGCCTGGAATATGGCCAAAAGCAAATTCTGCCGGTTCGCGAACGTCAATAATTGAAACGGATTCTTCTACTTCAACTTTTGCTTGAAAATCTTCCAGGTTAATTACTTCTTCGTGCTTCGTTTCTTCCTTCGTCTCTGCATCACTTGCTTTGCGTAAAAAGTGTTTCAGTACTTCTGCCTCTTCTACAGTGCCAAGATATTGATGCCCTGTGCTGTCTGCCCAGGCTTTCATATCTGCCGTAGACCCTTTATCCGTTGCTTGAACTTCAATAACCTGGCCTGCCTCAAGGTTTTTCATCGCTTTTTTCGTTTTTACAATAGGCATAGGACACGCCAGTCCTTTAGCATCCAATACTTCGTTCGCAGTTATAGTCATGTAATTTCCTCCTTATTTCTCTATTTTGTCTTCCCAAGCAAGCATTCCGCCTGCCATATTGGTTACGTCATACCCTTGCTCACTCAGAAAAGATGTGGCTTTTCCACTTCTGCCGCCAGAACGGCAAACCATGAAATGATGTTCATTTTCGTCGATTTCTGATAGGCGTTCTGAGATTTGACCTAATGGAATATGACGAGCACCTGGAATTTTCCCTTGAGCGACTTCATCATCCTCTCGCACATCGATAATGTTCACGTGTGCCCCATTGTTCACTTTTTTTGCTAGTTCATTAGCTGTAATTTCCTTCATGTTTATCCCTCCATAGTAATGATAGTTGAACCTGCCAGTACAAAACTCCCATACCTGGCAGGGTACTGATTATATTAAATTTTTTAGATAAATAAACTAACATTGCCATCCTGGGCGTCGCCAATATAGGCGGCAACCCCTGCATATTCAATATCATCCAGCAGTTCGTCTTTATGAAGACCAAGTAAATCCATGGTCATGGTACAGGCAATAAGTTTCACATCCTGTTCTTGTGCCATTTCTACTAAATCTGGCAGCGGCATAGCATTGTGTTTCTTCATGACATTTTTAATCATCTTAGGTCCCATACCTAAGTAATTCATTTTAGAAAGTCCCATTTTATCTGCGCCTTTAGGCATCATTTTTCCAAACATTTTTTCCATGAATCCTTTTTTAACATCAACCAGTGCATCTTTTCTCAGCGCGTTTAAACCCCAGAAGGTATGAAAAATCGTAACCTCGTGGTCATAAGCTGCTGCCCCATTTGCAATAATATAAGCAGCCATCGCTTTATCATAATCCCCACTAAACAATACAATCGTCGTTTTCTTTTTTTCTTCCATCTTTCATTCTCCTTTTCAATACATATACTTGTATGGGTATTTCATTTCATAAAAAAATATATACTTAAACTTTTTATCTGCTCTTTACAAGAAGCTGTACAGCCTCTTTAATCATATCTTCAGAGCTTTCTTGATTATTTTTTTCCTCTCGAATACATTCCGCTAGGTTTTCACTAACCACTAAGGCAGCTGTACGGTCAACCGCACTTCTGACTGCTAATAATTGAGTGACTACTTCTCGGCAGTCTTTCTCTTCTTCCATCATTTTTAATAATCCTCTAACCTGGCCTTCTATTCGTTTCACTCTATTTTTTATTTGTTTATTGTATTCCAATTCGATCGTTCCTTTCTAAATTTCCTGCTAGACAGTACCCCGCAATACATTTTCCTTTACTGCGTAATATGCGGGCGCTTAAGTTCTTTTCTACATAATCAGCAGCAAAAATTATAATGCCCTGATCCGGAAGTTCGTTGTAGTGACGATTCAAATAAGGAAGCGGCATACAATAAGCTGATGGAATTTTGTCACGAGAAGAAGTCTGATAATCTCGAGTGTCTACAATAACCAGTCCTTCCAATGATTCATTTTCTTCATATATATTTATTGGATTAACGCCTGGCACAGGCAGATATCGCCGATAGAGATACACAAAGGATACAGTAACTATGATCCCAATCCATATATTCATTTTATTCCCCTTTGCTTTGCAATCTGTTTTTCATAATATACCCCTTATGGTATTTAGTCAACCCGTTACCACTAATTTTTATATGGATTTTTCACACAGCAATATACGGTAGTGGGTACTTTAATTATGTAACCTGATTCGCTCCTCATAAAACATCTCCATCCATACTAATGATCACTTTCACTGAATGGTCGTGGAAACATATTAGGCTGCGCTTATCATTATTCCTGTCATAAAAATTCATTCGCTTACCCTTTCGATGAGAAGAATCAAACCTTTAAAAGCCGTCTGAACACCTCCATTAAAGATACGTCCTGGGGCATCGTTTGGTTCGGGATGTTTTTTCAGGTGTACTCTTTGTTGAGTTTTTTAATAACCAAAGAGCAGCAAGATGATCGATAGAATACTAAAATGATCTATATACCCCCCTCTTTTTTTCGAGTGATTCATAATGATTTTCCTATGTTGAGAAATCTCCCTTTCTTTTTTCAAAAGTTGTTGTTAAGATTACATCCATAGTATTTTTTGAAAAATTCATATATTTCTTATCAAGAGAGGTCGAGGAATAGGTCCGGCGACACCTCAGCAACCTGTAATTGTACAAGGTGCTAATTCCTGCAAGCTAATTTAGCTTGAAAGATAAGAAGCGGCCATTAATCGATGAAGTCTCTTCTTATGGAAGAGGCTTTTTATTATGAAAAGGAGAGGATAAAATGTCATTCACTCAAACGACTATGGCTCCCTTCAAAGGGGATCATGTGGGAAGCTTTCTGCGACCAGAAAGAATTAAAAAGGCAAGAATCAGCCGGGACTATGGAGAAATTTCTGATTATGAATTAAAGAAAATTGAAGATGAGGAAATTATTAAACTGGTTGAAAAACAAAAACAAGCAGGTCTGCAATCGATCACTGATGGAGATTTACGCAGGGCTTGGTGGCATTTTGACTTTTTGGAAGGACTTATTGGTGTCGAAGGCTATGAAACAGATTCAGGTATCCAGTTCGAGGGTGTAGAAACGAAGGCACATTCAGTAAGAGTTGTGGGAAAAATAGATTTTTCTGACCACCCTATGATCGATCATTATAAGTTTCTTCATTCTGTGGTCGGAGAGAACCACACACCAAAATTTACGATTCCCAGTCCAAACATGCTGCTGGCACGGGGTGACATTAACCAAACCGTTTATAATACAGAAGAAGAACTTCTTGAGGATTTGACCAGCGCATATCAGAAAGCTATTCAGACATTTTATGAGGCGGGATGCAGATATCTTCAACTCGATGATACCTCCTGGGCAGGATTCTTTTCAGAAGAAGGACTGCAGAAAATGAGAAATAAAGGGCAGGACCCAGACAAGCTTCGCGAATTATTTGTTCAGGCGGTGAATGACTCTATTTCCGAACGGCCTGATGATATGGTCATTACCATGCATATTTGCAGAGGAAATTTCCGCTCTACTTACTTAGCTTCAGGAGACTATGAAGCAGTATCTGACGCCATTTTCGGAAAACTGAACGTGGATGGATTGTTTCTTGAGTTTGACGATGAGAGGTCTGGAAGCTTTGACCCTCTTCGCAAAGTAAATCGATCAGACCTCCACATTGTTCTTGGTTTGATCACCTCGAAAACAGGAAAACTCGAGGACAAAGAGGCAATTAAGAAAAGAATAGCAGAGGCAGCTGACTACGTTCCTTATAAACAGCTCTGTCTAAGTCCACAATGTGGATTTGCTTCCACTGAGGAAGGGAATTTATTATCTGAAGAAGATCAATGGGCGAAAATCCGCCACGTGGTTGAGCTCTCAAACGAAGTGTGGACGTCATAATTAGGAACTAACCTCCTCTAATTAGACAAAAATAAAAAAGCAGGGCGGAATCATTTTCTTCCTCCTGCTTTTTTATGAATACTTCCCTGACCGAACACCGCTCGTAAATTATCCTTGTTGTTCTAAATTTTTGCTTCCTTATAGCACTCACAAAAATGTCTTCCCTCACACGCCTAGGCTTTATGCAGCTATGTCCGCCCTAATCGACTCGTTTCTTTACAACCCAGCCTCTTGCTTTTGAGGCGGGTTTAAACTGTCTAAATTTATTAACGTAATCAGTGCAGCAGGTACAGTATTAACATCTACCATACCGTCCTCGAGCTGTTTTACTTTATCTAATTGTGAAAGAATATAGTGATCACTTCCATCAAATTTAATCTGACCTGAGCAAATTTTTCCTTTCAACGATATAATCTTACGGTGCAGTTCCTCTCGTTCCACACGAACCTCTCCTTTATTTAATCATGATAATGTCTATCTTTTCCATCTCTTGTTGTTGCTAAACGATAGGGAATCTAATATCCCCTGGTATTAATCTTTAGACTCAGCAATGTGATGCTGTACTGTGCATTCCTGTGCAGGCAAAATACAATATACAATTCCTAAGTAAGCTTACGAATGATAACGGAAAAGGCAAGTAACTAAAAAAGACTTTTTGGATTGCTTACTCTCCATTCTTTGGAGAGAAAACATTCAAAAAATCCTTTTTCACTCTACTGCATTATTTTATGCACACGTTCATTCCTCTATGCTAAATTTTAAATTGATCGTTATCTAGAACAAGGACTTGTTCTTCTCCATGGGAATGCGCCATTTGTTTAGTGTTTTCAACCAAATGATGAATTGTGCTGCTTGCCTTTTGTGCACCTTTAATTAAGAGAGGTACGCCCAGGCTGTCAATCCCTAGTCCCCTTGATAATCCTCCTCCTATCGTCATGACGAACGGCACGGTCGGAGAAGTATTCGAAAATATGATTCGTTCCTCGCCATGATAGAGGTTCAGGAAAAGTAAACTCAAATCCTTAAGCGCAGGCACAACTAACTTTGATGATTTTCTTCCTATTGTATAAACTGGATGGCCTTCGTTATCTTTTCCATGAAAAAGAATTCTGCCAGCATCTTTTTTAGTTAATTGATTAAAAAATGGGATCGAAAGAATTTGTTCTTTGGTAAATGGCTCAGTAGTAGGAGTTATCAGGTTTAAGTGAAATGCGGCTGCCATGGAAGTTGTGTGCGTCCCACCATAATCGTTATAAATGTAGATCACGGTTCATCCATCCTTAAAATTCATTTGCTAAGGATTAGTGTGAACGAATGTTCTAGGAAATATACTGCACCATTCCTACAGAATGGCCGCGTCACAAGGTGTGGATCACAAGAGTAAGGGCATCATGTAAATCTTTCTGTGACCAGCTTGGAAGATTTACGTGTTCAATGGCTAACTGATGTGAAGCTGGAATGTGAATAAATCCGGCAGGAACCTGCTTATGGTTCTTATAGTAAAAATACAGAAGTTGATACATTACATGGTTGCACAGATAAGTCCCGGCGGTATTAGAAATCCGAGAAGGAAAACCGTTGCTGTTCAACGTCTCTTTCAATTTCTGAATTGGTAACGTTGAAAAGAGTCCATCCGGCCCATCCTTAATAATGGTTTCTCCCCTGGGTTGATAATGATCATTATCTCTTTCGCCGTCATTACAATTAATGGCGATCCGTTCAGGAGTAATAGCCGTTCTTCCTCCAGCGAGGCCAAGGGAGAGGACAGTATCAGGATTAGTCTCTTCCAACAGTTTAACGAGCTGTTCTCCAGATTTTTGAAAATCTACAGGTAGAACTTTGCCTATAATACAATACTGATGAATGACTTGCCCGTCTAAATCTTCGGCAATTTGCATCGTTGGGTTGATCGGGAAGTCAAGAAAAGGTTCGAATCCTGTAAGCAATAGCTTTTTCATGAATAATCCACTCCTATTCGTTCGTTTATTAGGACCGTTAACAAGTGAGTAATCTAAAAAAATATCAAACTATTTCAAAAGAAAGTACTCACACTAATGTAAGTACTTTCTTTTGAAATAGTTTATTTAATTGTTTACCTACGCATATATTCAAGAATTTTCTTTATTTCAATTTTCTCAAAGGGAACGCCTTTCTCATTAGAAATTTTCTCCTTGACTCTTTCTATAATTAAATCCTCTTCCACTTCTGGAATCCAATCAATGTTTAAACTCTCTACAACTCTAAAAAGTTCTGGTCGAGTTCCTTAATTAAAAACCCCTCACCCAGTAAGCAGGTTCCTTCGATATTGGAGAAGGTGGCAGTTTCTCACCTTGATCAACCTTAACCTTGATATTATCTTCCTTTGATGGTGCTCCATTCATTAGACTCTCTAGCTTGTATATTCCTGATTTAGGGGCTTCATCACCGGTCTGATACCTTCTATCGTCCATAATGCTTCACCTCCATGAATTACTTGAGTTGGAATGTGTTACATTAACTAAATACCCGGCTTTTAATCCACTATAACTGAATTCACCTAAATGTAATTCAAATGTAAAAAAATTCAATTAATTTTAAAGGTGTACTATTTCATCTAATATATTTGGAAAGAAAAATAAGAGATGATACGCCCCCAGGCATTGGGTTCAAGTCCAATCGGTTCCTCTTGCTCCCTCTTTTAAAATCCAGCTGCCAAGGGGACTTAATTCTCCTTCTAATCAGAGCCAATCTGGGCCACTTGAAACAGAACTGAACACCTCTTGCACTTTAATTTTTATAGAAAAAAGCCACTCAGGATCCCTGAATGGCACTTTTCTCCTTATTTATCTAACCGGCATAATTTTACAGCTAATTATCTGAAACGCCAATATTAATAAGATACGTTCAAGACGAAGGAAAATTTCTTTTATAATTGCAGTTATTCTTTATAAAGACAACCTTTCTGATAAATCATACATCTCATCATCAATTAGAGACGCTTGAGAGAAGATTTCCTTAAAGTTCATACTTACCGGTTTATTATTCCTTATCTGCACCACTTTACCAAATTTATGATTAATCAAAAGATCTATGGCATATGCTCCAAGTCTGCTTGCAAGCACTCGATCTCTTGCCGAAGGGGCACCTCCGCGCTGGGTATGACCAAGGACAGTTAATCGAGAATCAATTCCGGCATCTTGTTTTAATTTAACGGTGAGATCGTTCCCACTTACAGTTCCTTCGGCTACTATTATGATACTATATCTCTTTTCACGTCCTTCACCGCGTTTGATCCGCTCCACTATTCCCTCTACATCTTCTTTCTTTTCAGGAATTAATATATTCTCAGCACCGCCGGCCAGTCCGGACCATAGGGCTAGAATACCAGTGTCTTTTCCCATCACTTCTATAATTGAAGTTTTTTCATGGGAAGAAGCGGTGTCGCGAATCCGGTCAATGTAATCAATAACAGTGTTTAGAGCAGTATCAAATCCAATCGATTCTTCCACTCCCGGGATATTATTATCAATCACAGCAGGGATACCCACGCATGGAAAATTCTTTTCCGATAAAGATTCTGCCGTTTTCATCGCCTCTCTCCCACCAATGACAATAAGGGCATCGATTTCGAGTTCTTTCATATTATCAATCGCTTTTTCTTGACCTGCGTCAGTAGAGATATCTTCACTCATATAAGACTGCAGGATTGTCCCTCCACGCTGAATAATTGAACCAACAGAGCCAGCGCGCATTTTTTCTATGTTTTTATCTAATAATCCTTGAAAACCATATTTGACCCCAATCATTTCTTTTCCATAATATAAGCCGGATCGCACTACAGCCCGGATAGCTGCATTCATTCCCGGTGCGTCTCCCCCACTAGTTAAGACACCAATTCTATTCATAGTTACCACTCTCTTTCTTTTCCAAAATCACTGATTGCTATTTTATACTTAATATACTGATGTAACAAGGGAAAGCCGAATTTAGAATAATATCACCCAAACAATAGTAGCCTAATGACTAATTTATGAAGACAAGATCTCTCGAAAATAATTCAGACGACTGTTACCCGGAAATGGATGGCGTCTCAAAGTTTGATGTTATGAAACGCAGGTGTCTAACGACGGAAAATGGAGGCACATCACAGGAAGGGAAATGTGCCTCATTATTGCGATAAGAAGGGAATGAAGAAGCTGGTACACCTATTCGATGAACCTTTTCATAAATACGCAATCTTCAAATGCTTGCACTCTTCCTATGTTATAATGGAAAAATAATCCTTTTGGTCGCCATGGTTTTATATCACACGGAAAAATAATGAGTTAGGAGGATGAGTATGAAAAAAGCAAATACTATTTTTTTGATCCTATCAGGGTTGTTGATACTCCAAAACTTTCTAATTTCCATCGGTGGAGTTGTGATGAGCAATGAACGTACTATAGCCATTCTCATGCTGGGGTTAATTCCATTACTCATATGGCTTGCTGTGCTGGTTTTGTCTAAGAAAGGGTATGTATCTGTCACGCTTCCCGTTTATGCCGTGTTGACTGGGCTGTTCGGAATTCATTTTTACCTTTTAACCACAGATCTGTCCTACGGATTCCGTAAAATCTTAGAATTATTTGGAGCGTAAAAAAAGCGTCATGAATGATAGGCCGCTCTTCCTATTTAAAAGAATTCAGCAACCATCCTTAATTTCACTGAAAACTGGCAGTCATGGTCGTCTGCCCTTAAATTGTAAGAACAATAGTTAGGAAACAAAGGTTACGCTTCTATGTAAGTCCGCAAAGTAATTTAGAATGATTAGCCATCCTCATTTCCATCATTATAAAAGAATTCAATCCCTATCGTAGTGATTACGGCCAATATTAAGCCAAACACCATACCATTTAACTCAAGACTGTATGTGTTTTTCATAACTTGAGACAAACAATAAACTAACAAAAGCACACTCAAAACACGAACCACCTGTAAAATATACTTCGTCAATGTACCCCCGCCTCCTTTATGTAAATGTTCTCATAACCGCTGAACCAGAACAATGGTTATGAATTTCAGGTTAATGGGTTGGAGGTACAGATGCTTCTGAATTCCCTATTACTGCTGGTATTTTCATGAAGCCTTCTTTTAGTCGATACTGCTTCAACTTTTCTGCAATTCTCTACACAAAAAAGCCCCTATTAGGGGCGAGGATTATAGTCTTTCAACCTGTAACCTAACTCTTTAACTAAATGTTCCTCAGTTAAGTAAATTATAAATTGGTTCCAGTTTAAAAAGTCACTATTTGTTTGAATATATTTGTCTAGAGCAGAATCTTCTATGAACCGCAAATGATTTATACTTTCCATAAGATCAATAGGAAGTCCACGTTCAAATTCGTCCACATTATTCCACTTAGTATGAGTGACAAGAAAAGAAGTTGAAATAAGTTGATGTAATTCCTTAGAGCATTCCATTCACATTACACCTCTAATTCGACTTTGTTCGACACCTATACCTTTCTATTCCCTTAATTAGTGAAGCTCACTCCCCTTTTCTCCTTTAATAAAACTTTCCATTTATAAATGACCTTACAATTCTTCATTTCCTTTTCTTGATTGCTGAAAAGATGGATTTTTGGTTTACGCACATCGCGCTTAGTGAACTTTATAATTAAGTTACTTCCAACAGAGCAGCCTCTTTGGAAAAACTAAAATATATTTCTTTACTAAGGTGGAATAGACTATGAACTTAAAGAATTTGGTCATCGCAGCGTTCTTTATAAGTGCCGTCCTATCTGGCTGCAGTTCAAACTCAGAAGTATCTGATGATACGGAGGCCAATCAAAGTGAAACAAATGACCAGGCAAGCGAAGTGAATGATACTGGGAATGATGAGTCACTAGAGAATACTGAGTCCAAAGATCATACACAGGTAGATAATGAAGATGGTAATTCAGATGAAGATACAAGCGACAATACTGCTGATTCTTCACCTAACAAGAATTCAAGTGATAGCACGGAAGACGGTATAGAAAGACACTCATTTAACAGCGCAAAAGAAGCAACCAATTATATCAAGGATTACCGCACGGTAGAACAGACCAACGTCGACCTAGGTCATGGGATTCAGGCTTCTCAGGATGCAGGAGCAGGCCACCAATATATCGTCTGGAACGAAGGAAATTGGTTAATTAAGATAGATTATCCAAATAATCCTCAAAATGCACCTGAGAAATATCCAGACAATATGGACCTCGCTACTACTATTGTTGACTATTTAGAAAATCATTATCTGCCTGCTCCTAAGGATAAAGGAGTAATTAAAATCCGTGGGTTTAAAGACTCGCCTCAGACGTTAATACAGTGGCAGAAAGATCAATTCGTTTATGTAATTGAATCGAATAAAAATAATCCAATGGAAACAATTAAAAAAGCGGTTGATTCTGGAAAAGAACTTAAGAACCAATAAGCCGGGGAACGGCAAATAGATATTTGTTTATTATTAGGTTCGAGCTTATGTAAACAGCTCTTAGTGAAGGAGTTGAATTTGTGCCCAAGCCACTTAATTACCTATTAATATATATGGTGTTTGCAGTCATTTTCACTGTTTCCTTTTGGTTTCCAAGTAAAATTACTCAGTTCCTAGGAATGGTGCTGGCGTTCGGAATTTTAACATTTTCTGTTTATGTTGTGAGAAA
Organism: Halobacillus rhizosphaerae; assembly: GCF_046719735.1. Lineage (NCBI taxonomy): Bacteria > Bacillati > Bacillota > Bacilli > Caryophanales > Bacillaceae > Halobacillus > Halobacillus rhizosphaerae. The sequence goes on along the minus strand of NZ_JAUTWQ010000005.1, from coordinate 79,306 downwards.
CAGGTGAGTGAAACAGCAAATAAACTTTATAGTGAAATCTTTTGTCCCCTACTAAAGATCTAATGATCATATGGATTATAAGGAATTGACGCAGGGATCCTGGTTATGTCCATCATTTAAATAGTGCTGGAGAGGGGATTAGCTGTGAATAGTAATAATATAAAAAGGATTCCGATCGTGTTTAGCCTTTGATCGGAATCCTTTTGCATTGGACTAATTTATTTTCTTTATTCGGGAAGTTTGTTTAAAATTGTAAATCTGATTCTTTTCCAGTTAACACATTTTTAAACATGTTTGTTCTTTTACTGTTACTCGCCTTAAATATTCCATATCCATTTCCGATAACAGTGTAGATATCATCAGCTTGTTTAACCAAAATCACAGTATAGTCTTTTCTGGTTTTCATCCTAAAATCATGATCAGAAACATATGAAATATACTCGGTTTCTTTTTGTTTACTGGTTAATTTGTCTAACTCCATTTTTTGAATAGTTCCTTTATCCAGAGACTTTTCTAACTTAGATATTTTTATATCTCCACCATTGATATAGATCGTCTTTTCTCCAGACATAGGATTACCTGAAATAGTGTCGTTTACTTCAACTTGAATTGGAGTGAATGGATCCTGTGAATAAAACTTACCTTTTTTAGGAAGAATTTCTGCTTCACCAATTGAAAGAACTTTTAATTGGACAACTGAAGTTAATCCTTTGATAAGTAAGTTTTCAGGTACTGTAGGATCCTTTACCCAACTGTTTTCAATTTCGGAAGTTCCGTAAATATCTTTAGATGTGATTTCTTTGCTCTTTTCGGTCTTCTCTTCAGTAACTACATTATTCTGCTTTTCTGCTTGAACAACAGTTTTGGTATCATGATTTCCTATGTACCAAGATAACATTCCTACAAAACTTATACTTAGTAAACCTGCCATTAATTTTTTGCTATTCATTCTTTACTCCCCTCCGTTATTTAATATTCTGCATTTAAAACTGAATTGGCATCACTTATCAAACCTATAGGTTAACCAAGGTACTCATGCGAAATTTCTGAGGGATTAGGACAATCTGATGTACGGATCACGATGGATACGTAGGATCATGCTTTAACATCATTAGTCCAAGAAGCAGTCAGCAAAATGGATGATGTATTTTATAGCCGGAAAGAAAGTGAAAATTAAATTTGGTCAATAATTGGTACACCTTCAAGAAAACAAAAAGAAATGACGCGGCCTCTCCTCTGCTGAGAAACCGCGCCATTCCGGCACTTAGTATGGATGATTCCGATTGGGCTCGAACCAACGACCTCCACCCTGTCAAGGTGGCGCTCTCCCAGCTGAGCTACGGAATCATGGGTATGTAGTTCGTTCGTCCGTTTGAATTGGACAAATATTAATATACAATGGATTTAGAGCAATGTCAACGATAGATTAATATTTTGTGTGGTTTTTGTAAACATCGTTACTTTGCTCATAATTCTTAAGTTCCTAAGAGCGATCTTTTCTACTTTTTTGACAATTGTATGATAAAATGGATATGGTAAGTTTATATTGATTCAGACGCGGGAATTTCTTTAGAAACTTCCTTGCTTAATAGGAGGTGGTCTAATTGGGCAGAGATGGCACCATGACTGACTATACAATTGATAGTAAATACTTAAATGAGACAATGAAGCTGAAAGTGTATACCCCTAAAAATTTCTCCCCTTTGTATAAGTACCACTTCTGTATCATGCAGGATGGTAACGATTATTTTCAAATGGGTCGTGCAGCGACGCTCAGTGATCAGCTGCATGAACAACAGGAAATTGAAAATACAATTTTCATTGGGATACATTATAATGATAAGTATGACCGTCAGGATAAATATCATCCAGATGGGAAGAAACAAGGCGATTACGTGAATTTCCTCATTCGTGAAGTCGTCCCTTTTCTAGATGAAAAGCTGCCTGGCTACCATATGGGAAGGGGAAGAACATTAGTTGGAGATTCCCTTGCAGGCACGCTTGCCCTAATGACAGCGGTCAAATTTCCAAATGTATTCGGAAACGTAATTATGCAGAGTCCTTATGTAGATGAACATGTGTTGGAAGTTGTCCGTTCTACTAAAGACTTATCTTCTCTCACGGTTTACCATACAATTGGAAATCAGGAGTCAGATGTAGAAACTACCGAGGGTGCCAGAAAGAATTTTCTTGAGCCAAACCGGGAGCTGAAAGACTTCCTTGAAAAACAGCCGATTTCCTATACCTTTCACGAATTAGATGGGAACCACACTTGGAAGTACTGGCAGCAGGATTTCAAGCGGGCATTGACCACAGTGTTCGGTGACTAAACACATACTTTTATAAAACAATAGATCCAGGAGGGAACATGCAAATGAGATACGGGATAGCAGTATTTCCATCGAAAAAAATCCAAGATGTAGCTAATTCTTACAGAAAACGTTATGACCCCCATTACGCCCTTATTCCGCCACATATTACTCTTAAAGAGCCTTTTGAAGCGGAAGAAGATGAAATTAATGGGAAAATCATTCCAGAATTGAAAGAAGTTGCGTCAGTCACGGAACCTTTTTCAATTGGCATTTTCAAAGTAAGTACTTTTTCACCTGTGACGAATACGATCTATCTAAAAGTCGAGAATTCTGATGAAATTTCTAATTTAAACAACAGGCTTCATTCTGATAAATTACCAGGTGAAATGGAATTCTCCTTTGTTCCGCATATCACGATTGCGCAAAAGCTTTCTGACGATGAATTTTCAGATGTCTATGGAAGTTTGAGTATGGGCAAATTCGATCTTCACGATCACATCGATCGTTTCCAGCTTCTTTACCAACTGGAAAACGGAGCATGGAGTGTTTATGAAACCTTTCGTCTTGGAGAAAAGACACTATAACTATGCGAATTGAATTAGTTGAAAATGACCGGCAGAAACAAGACGCCTTTCAAGTAAGGCGTCTCGTTTTTATTGAAGAACAGAATGTCCCAGAAGATCGTGAACACGATGAGTTTGATGAAACGGCACTCCATTTGGTAGGGTATTTACATGAAAAACCGGTGGCTGCAGCCAGAATTCAATTTAAAGATGATTATGGAAAGTTAGAACGGATCTGTGTCTTAAAAAGTGAACGCGGATCATCCTATGGCCGCCAGCTCATTCAATACATGGAAGATGTAATTAGTTCAAAATCATGCAGCAAAGTAAAGTTAAATTCTCAAACCCATGCGGAAGGCTTTTATAAACTGCTAGGCTATCAGACAATTTCAGATTCATTTATAGATGCAGGCATTCCGCATGTAACGATGATGAAAGATCTGCATTAACAACCTGTCCCATCACGGACAGGTTTTTTTGTATAAAAAAGTACCTGGCTGACCAAAATGGAGAAAAGCATATACAAATCGGGGACGTGAAGGTATGGATTATTTACGAATATTGGTGGAAATCTTATTTGGCTTTTTGGCTCTCTTCTTATTAACCAAATTTCTTGGAAAAACACAGATCACACAAATTACGGCCTTTGACTTTATTTCAGCTCTCGTGCTAGGTGAATTAGTGGGAAATGCCTTGTATGATAATGAAATTGGAATATTGAAGGTGGGATTTTCTGTTATCGTCTGGGGTGTATTGATTTACACTACAGAGATCCTTACGGAGAAATTCAAAGGAACTCGTGCGTTATTAGAAGGAAAACCATCTCTCATTATTCATAAGGGGAAGATTAACCGAGATGCCTTAAAGCAGTGTAACTTAGATATTAACCAAATGCAGCATTTACTACGGGCCAAAGATGTATTCTCCATTCAGGATGTAGAATACGCTGTCCTTGAAACTGATGGGACGGTATCCGTTATGAAGAAACCCGCTCAGCAGAATGCGACCAAAGCAGACTTAAACATCCCGCTTAAGCCAGTTCCCCTGCCTATGACCTTAATTAGCGATGGGGAAATTCTTAAAGATAACTTAAAAGAAACAGGTTATGATGAAAGCTGGCTGACTCAGCAGCTGAAATTTCAGGAAATTAATGAAGTTAATCAAGTATTATATGCAGAATACAAAGAAGGAGAACCGTTGTTTGTGCTCCCCTTCTAATCCTCCGGTTCTGGGTAAAAACACCAGCGGTACTGTTCAATTTTATCCGATATAACACCCTGACTCTTTAAAGCAAGCACATAGGCTGTACATGCAGTGCGATACAATAGAAATTGTGCGAGTCTATCAGCAGGGACTTGGTAAAAACGGCACATTTCTCCAATGGTTTGTTCTAATGAGATGCCGTCAGGATATTCCCTTATATATTCAGTCAGCCATGTTAATAAATTTTGATGATAGTCAATATTTGCTTGTACCGAATTCTGAAATTCTTCTTCATAAATCCCATGTCCGGGTACTGCCCCGCTCACATCTAATTGCAATAATATACGGAGACTATCCAATGTTTTATTTACATCAGTGACGAAAGGAATCCCGTGCTTCGATAGAATTTCCGGCCCAAAATAAGCGTCTGCTGCGAACAATACTCGTTCATAACTTAAGGCAAGCTGATGATAGCTGTGACCTGGAAGAAGATAAGCCTTAAGCAATAACTCGCCTGCTTGAAATTCTCCTTCAGTAATTAGCTCGTCCACTTGAAGGGGTGAACCCTGGAGAAACTTGTTCTGTACTTCACTGAAGGGATCATTGCCACCCAGCAAGTAAAGCGGTTCTAGAAGCGGATATTTCATAATTGCCTCTTCTAAAACAGGGGCCAGCGTATAAACGGAGTAATTAGATTGTATATATTGTGCGCCTCCATAATGATCTGTATGAGCATGAGTAATAAAAAGGTGAGTTAAAGGAAGATCCCTGGTATGAAGCTCTTTCAGAACCTTTTTGCTGGTGGATTTATCTATACCTGTATCCACCAGCATTCCGGTGTTCCCGTTCGTTATATATCCGATATTAACGCTGCTATGATAATAATAGCAGTGCTGATTGATTTGCTGAAAAGACATAAATAAGTACTCCTTTAGCTGTTTTTAAATAGATTCGCTAAAGTTTTCTCCTTTTCCTGTCATTTTTGAAAATACTTTTTCCTCACCAGTGGTTCTCCGGGTTTGAGGGGAAAGGTGAAAGTGTTCTGGAGTAAAAACGGAAGAGGTGAACTGCTGGTAATCTTTGCGATCCTCTTCCCTCCTTTTATTTCTTTGCTGCAATTTAGTGTCAAGAGTTGCTTTGAATACATGGTTTAATTCAAAAGGAGAACGTGCAGTTTGAGTAGTTCTTTTATGATAATCATGGTATTGATGATGTGTGATCGGCAAAATGTATCCCATATTTATCTCCTCCTTAACTACTTCTTACCCCGCGGTGAAAGAAAAAAACCTTATTATAGGCTATTCAAAGAACTTTTCTATCTTTCCCATTTGCTTGTTAAGAAATTTCTCCATCTCGTTTATCCGCTTGTTAAACCTATTTTCCCAGGAGTTAAAGTCAGATTCCCAGCCATTAAATTTTTTCTCAGGCTGCTTGATGATCCCGCCCATTTTACTTCTTTCTTCATGAATCTCCTGAAGGATTTGATGGAGCGGCTTAGGTTTAGGTTTGCTCACAGGTATCTCCGGCTTAGTCCATAAATAATGGATTGAATACCAGCTACGGCTAATAGAATATTCAGCAAATATCCATAAGGAATAAATATATAAATACTCAGCATAAGTAAAGCTGACCAAACCCCTACACACCAGTGACAGCTAAGGCCTTCCCCTATCCATCCATTAGGCTCAATCCATTCTTCCTGCTCTCCCCGTTCGTTTGTATGGGAAGTAATTTTCATAAATGGTTTACGAAGCCATTCCATTATTAAATCATCTACAATTAACCGCGTAAATCTGAAGCTTGCTAAGGAAAGCACGAGTAGTTCTATCCAGCTCAAGTTCATTCTTTCTCCTCCTTTATGTACAAAATGACCACTACTCAGAGGTAGTGGTCATTCGTTCACAGGTTAAATCCAGGAAAATCCACCACGGTTATTGTTATTGGATTCATCATTATTATGGGAAGAACTGCTCTCTTCAGCTTCGTTTCTTCTGCGTGGACCTCCAAAGAAAGGATCTACCCGATCATGACCCTCATGCCGTTGGGGCTCAATAACAACATTATCCGCTTTTATAACAAGGTCTTTTACATAGATGACCTTTTTCTTATCATGATTTTCAGACATTTGTTTCATCTCCTTATTAAAAGTCACTGTTACTCTATGGTGATTTGCCTTGGTTAGTATAGTCATTCGCCCATTAAAAGATAAAAACTTCCGGAATTTAAGAAAGATGACAAATGCCCACACCGACCCTCCCCCTAGACATATTCTAATAAAGACATTACGTCAAAACGTTTGGGAAGGGGAAATATTCAATGAGTTGTGGTAAAAATTTCGATTCAGGTAGCTGTGTAATCGACATTTTAAGAGACATCGTTGACGCTCAAAACGATGTAATAACTGACTGTATGACAAGTTGCGAACAGTCAATCGCAGATTTATTAGGAGATACTGGAGGAGGTTCAGGACTTGATACTGTTCCTGTTATCCTTTACTGCAAAGGAACTTGCAAACCTTTTAAAGGCTTCGGCTCCAGAAAATTCGATGACTATTGCAATGTTAAAGGAAGCTTTTTCTTCCGAGTCAAATCAGTGGACGACAATGGCTGTGCAATTGTAGAGCTATTGCTATCAGAGCGTCATCATGACCTTGAGGATTCATCTTCAGAGTCTAATGACAGCCGTCATAGAAACTATGATCCTGAGTCACCAGCAGACCAGAACTGCAACAATCTTCAAGCATCCGGTATCTGCATCACTGTTGACCTTAACTGCTTCTGTCATGTGACATGTCTTCCAGCAGTTGCAGCCTTATAATCACAAGAAAAAAACCGCGCTAGTTGAAGCGCGGTTTTTTTAATTTTAAAATCCAATCAAACGAATATCCTGAATTTCGGTAAATGGAATCTCTCTTTGAAACGGCCGCTGAAACACTTTCATGTATACAATTCCATCTTCATACTTATTAATGTATCCCCGATACTGTTCTTCTTCTGTAGAAACTTCACATTTCATTTTTGGCAGATGCGGCGGCAAATTAAAGAAATAATTCACTTTCCCCTCAATACTCATATCGCGAAACCGCTGCCTTCTTTCTCCAGGTGTTTCTGATTTTTCTTGTCCTGTTTCTTCCTGACCTTCATTAACCTGATTCTCATTTTCTCCTGCCTCTGCTGCCTGTTTTTGTACAGGCTCTTCTGAAATCTTCCCTTTGTTTCGATGGCGGATTTCTTTTTCGATTGATGAAGTTCCTGCTTTTTCTCCCGTATTACTGCTCTGCTTTTTCCCTCTGAAACTCGTCTGCATGGTCACTTCCGCGGGCTTTAGTGCGGGCTGAGTAATATAGAGCATAGGCGGCTTTGCCAGTTGTTTCTTATTCACCATATTGATCTCTCCTTTTCTCAGTCGGTCATCATCTTATGTATATGCCCAGTTTGTAGTCCATGTTCCCTTTAATGAGAAATTCTCAAATTGTGATAGTTCCAGAAAGGTTCTTAACAAATCCCTTAACGAATACGGAGTAAAACACTGAGTTTTTTGCTATTAATATTAAGATTAGTTTTTAACATTAAATGAACTCGAAAGAAGTGAAGCAGAGTCTTCATCCTTCAATGATCACAACAAAAAACCCGAACCATTTGATTCGGGTTTAATAATTAAATTTTGAAACAGTCTACCTACTACCCCTGTCCTGCATGTAGTCTGCTTGTATTCTTTTCTATTTCGCCTTCAAATGGCTTAAAGCAAGGATCTCAACCGACTCATGGACAGGGCAAACGTCTTGGCGATAATCCCTATTAATAAGCTACGATACTAAATCCACCATCCACATGGATGACTTCCCCAGTCACCCCTCTGGATAAATCACTCATTAAATAATAGGCTGTATCTCCGACTTCTTCCTGTGTAACAGGACGATGAAGAGGAGCGCGGCGTTCGATTTCTTCGATCACTTTATTAAAGTCCGAAACACCTTTCGCAGACAATGTGCGGATCGGACCTGCAGAAATGGCGTTCACTCTGATGTTGTGCTTTCCAAGATCATTTGCTAAGTATTTCATACTAGCATCAAGACTGGCTTTAGCAACTCCCATAATATTATAATTCTCTACCACCTGTTCACCGCCAAGATAGGTCATAGTCAGAATACTTCCACCTTCACCCATCAAAGGCTGGGCCGCTCTCGCAACAGCTGTTAAGGAATATGAACTAATATTATGTGCCGTTAAGAATCCATCACGGCTGGTATTTAGAAATTCACCTTTTAATTCTTCACGATTAGCAAAAGCAATACAATGGGCAAGACCGTGAATTACTCCGACGTCTTGCTGAATTTGCTCAAAGGTATGGATAATCGCTTCATCATTGGTAACATCGCATTCATAGAATAATGATTCTTGACCTTCTAAAGTACCGGCAAGTTCCTTTACAGATTTACCAAAGCGTTCAGAAGCATAAGTGAATATTAACCGGGCACCAGCTTCATGCAGGGACCGCGCAATTCCCCAGGCAATACTTCGTTTATTCGCTACACCCATGACCACATAAGTACGTCCTTCTAATGATAAGTTCATTCCATTCCTCCTTGAATTTTGTATACTTTACTAATGATCAGTACCTGCTGTCATTTTATATGAAACGCTTCCAAAATACAATTTAAGGTACCAATGTAAAAAAAGAAAACCCGAACCATTGCTGTCCGGGTCTTCTAAAGAATATATTTCTATTTATATCAGGACCTTAACAGCTAATACCACTCGCAGTATTCCAGCTGCATCCTAAGTTCATCTACATACTCTGTAGAACCCGTCACGATTAAGCGGTCATTCATCATTAATTGAGTATCTCCATGAGGCACAATCGATTCATTCCCTCTGAAGATACGTACCATAATCACATCTCCGGTAAATGGAAACTCTTTAATATACATGCCGTCGTAGGAAGAGTTATTCATATTGATCTGATAAAGGGCACTATCTTGCTGTGTAAAAATGTCCACCACATTGGGTGCTTCAATCATGGCTTTGAGTAACGCTTTGGAAGATAAGAATACTGAAAACACACTGATGTCGTGATCTTTCATTTCTTGATCGAGTTCAGAAGATTCTACCCTAACAATCACATGCTCTACGCCTTCTGCTTTGGCAAATTTAGCAATTTCTGCATTTTTATGTTCTTCCCCCGTAGAAGCGACCAGAATATCCACGTCAAAGACCCCTAATTCCTTCATCTCTTCAACCTGGTAACCATTTAGCTCTCTTATATCAAAACAAGACCGGCTGATCTTTTCATCTACACTATCTAACTTCGTGTGGTAAAGATGGGTTTCAAATAAATGAGCATCCAGCTCGCGTACGACGGGCAAAGTCATTCGGTTCGAACCAATAAAGGAGACGACCTGCTTATGATCCTCCTCTTCAAAGCGTCCATAAAGTTTTTTAAACACAATTGGAGCAGCTATACAAGTTAGGACTGCCACAAGCACGAGTGCGCCTTCCATTTGCTTATCAATCATTCCCTCTCTTTCTCCTATGGTAGCAGCTGCAATCACTAAAGAAAGCGTGGAAGTTAAGAGAAATCCTGCACTCATAACAGTCTTCATGTCATACCATTTTCTTAATAGAAAAGCAGGGAAAATTTTTGACACTAATAAAGCGATAAATAATAACGGAATAAGCACAACCACCCTGGAATCCGTAAATAAATTCCATATATCAATGTCCACGCCTACCATTACAAAAAAGATTGGGATTAGAAATCCATATCCAAAGCTGTCCAGTTTTTTCACCATATCAGGGTCTGGTGATAATAAGGAAACTAAAGTCCCGGCCAGGAACGCCCCCAAAATGTTTTCAGCTCCTACAGTTTCTGAAAGAGCAACCAGCACAATAATGAGAGTAAATACAGCTCTTGTATCAATGTGAATCGTTCCTTTAGCCATTGTTTCCAAATAAGACTGATGTCTGAACTGCTTGCCTACAAAATATAAGAGCACCCCAGCTCCAAATAATACGAGTAATAACCAAGTATTGCCCCCATCTTCTCCGTACAGAGATACAAACACTGCAAGTAGAATCATCGTAGCCAGGTCAGCTATAACAGCAACCAGCAGGATTGTCTGCCCTATTGATGTTTTCATCATTTGAGCATCTTTCAGTGTTGGAACGACGACACCTAAAGAGATGGTAGATATAATCAGGGTCATCAAAAACGCATTATCAATAAAGCCTGCTAGAACGAATAATTGAGATAAGCCTAACGATAAGACAAAAATGCCGCAGAATATGAGAAGGGCCACAACTACGGGATTAGGCGACCCTTTCTCTTCCTGCTTAGACTGCTTTCGTTTCTTGCGTCCAAATATAGAAAAGTCAATTTCCAATCCACTTAAAAACATGAGAAAAATAAATCCCAGTGTCGAGAGAATCTCCAGCCAGCTTCCTGGATGGACTACATCAAACCCACTTTTACCAATAATGAGACCGATAATAATTTCAGCAACTACGACCGGTATGATCGTTAGTTTCAAGCGGTGCAATAGAATGGGGGTGATAAATGCTGCGAGTATTACTATAACGAGAGAGGTAACAGAAGCACTATGCTCCATAGTCAACCTCCTTTCCCTAAATCAATAAGTTCATGAAAGCAGTTGCCATTCCAAAATAAATGAGAATCGAAATAATATCGTTGATCGTTGTTATAAAAGGTCCGGAAGCAACGGCTGGATCAATGTTAAACTTATGCATTAAGAGAGGAACGAGAGAACCTGCCAATGTTGCGACTACCAGAGTTAATGCAACAGACAGACCTACCAATAATCCAAGATATATATTATTCTGCCACAGTGCAACGACTCCGGTGATTAACACTCCGCAAGAAATGCCAGTGATCAATCCCGTTGCCGCTTCCCTAAGAATCAATTTCCATTTCCCTTGTTTATCAATTTCCCCTGTTGCAATACCTCGTACAGCAACGGCAAGAGCCTGAGTACCTGTATTTCCTGCCATACCTGCAATTAATGGGATGAATATCGCCAAGATAGCAACTTTATCTAAAGTCTCTTCAAAACGGCCGATCAAACTGGCAGTAAAACTCCCTAGAAACAAGAGGATAATCAGCCAGGGCAGTCTTTTCTTAGCAGATTGAATAGCATTTTCATCCGCACTCTCAACATCAGAAATACCGGCAAGTTTGGAATAGTCGTCACTTGCTTCTTCTTCCATAACGTCCATAATATCATCTACAGTGATAATACCAAGTAAATGATGCTGAAAATCCAAGACGGGCAAGGCAAGAAAGTCATAGTCGCGCATCATGCGTGCAATTTCTTCCTGGTCTTCTCCTACTGAAACAGACACGACACGTTCACTCATTACATCCGAAATTAACCACTCTTCTTCAGAAATAATGAGATCTCTTAATGAAATAACACCGACTAATCTTTTATCTTCATCAATCACGTAAGTATAGTAAATAGTCTCTGCATCCGGGGCTTCTTTTCTTAAGTGAAGCATAGCTTCTCGAATAGTCATTGCCTCTTTAACCACAACAAATTCGGTGGTCATAATGGATCCTGCAGTTTTCTCTTCATAGTGAAGAAGGTCTTTTATTTCATCTGCAGCATCATCATCCATGATCGTTAAGAAACTCGCTACCTTATCTTTATCTAATTCATTCAGGATATCCACCGCGTCATCGGTCGACATTTCAGCAAAGACCTGGGCTGCAAAACGGGGATCCATTTCAGCAAAGAAAGGTTCGATTTCTTCATAATCTATATGTTCCATGACGTCCGCAATTTCTTGTGGAGATAAATACGTATAAATTTGCAAACGGACGTCAGCATCCATTTCTTCAAAAATACGAGCCTGATCGTATGGGTGCAATTCAAGAAATTCAGCTCGGAATTGATCAATATGATCATTAAATAGAGCATCCTGAATGGTTTCCCACATTTGTTTTCGTTCATGATCTTCTAAATGTTCCATCAGCCTTCCCTCCTTTGGAGAAACAGGTTTTTCAACCGTTTAATCTTAATTGGGCAGTTCATGTTTGTCAATTAAAGTTTTTCTTTTTTATTAATTGGTCACAGTTACTTAAAAAAGCAACAGGAATGATGTAAACTTACAATTATAACCGTAGTTTAACAGATTGCTGCAGAGAAAGGGAACAAACATGAATGAAAACCAACAAACATCACCGATAGACTTTACAATAATACTCGTTGTCTTAGCTTTTGGTGCCATCAGCTGCTTTACCTTATATACAATCAATCCGATATTAGGAGCCGCTGACCAAGGCGTCTATGTGAAACAAATCGTATGGTACATAATAGGCGGGGCAGGAGCAGGAGTGGTCATGCTTCTGGATTATGACCGTCTTCATCAAATCGTCTGGGTCCTTTACGGGTTTGGGGTTATCATGCTTCTGATGATCTTTTTTAATTTCCCGCCTTCCATCGTCCATGAATCAGGCGGGGCAGTGAGCTGGTTTAAGCTTCCTGGAGGAGTCACCGTTCAGCCCTCTGAATTTATGAAAGTCTTTTTAGTCGTAACACTTGCTCACATAATCGTCCGGCACAATGAAAAAAATGCTGCGAAAACCATTAAAACGGACTTCTACCTTTTAGGAAAAATCGTTCTCATTTCAATTGTTCCTATGGGACTTGTAGCTGTCCAGCCTGACTTGGGAACTTTTCTAGTTCTTGCTTCCATAACTGGCTTTATGACATTAGTCTCCGGCATTCAATGGAAAATCATCTTATCCATTTTGGGATTCTTCGTTCTATTAGTAGCTGGTGTCACACTGATGTTCTATATCGACTTCACTCAAGTTACTACCTTTATGGAAGAATCCATCTTTGCTCACGTAGATTCAAGATTTTACGGTTGGCTGCAGCCAGAAAAGAATGAACAGGGAGCTGGTTTACAGTTAATTAAAGCAATTACCGCAATTGGGTCCGGCCAATTAATAGGTAAAGGTGTCGGGAATTTAGAAGTAGCTGTACCTGAACGTCACACCGACATGATCTTTACCGCCGTTTCCGAGCAATTCGGATTTGTCGGTTCAAGCATAGTCGTCACATTATTTTTCTTATTAATTTATCGAATGGTGCAAGTAGCTATGGAGAGTAACGACTCGTTTGGCAGCTATTTGATTGTCGGAATCGTTGCTATGATTACTTTCCAAGTATTTCAAAACATTGGAATGTCCCTGCAGCTATTACCAATTACCGGCCTGCCGCTTCCATTCCTCAGCTATGGAGGAAGCTCGACACTCGCCTATCTACTAACCATAGGTATCGTACTCAACGTCAAATCAAGAACACGAACCTATATGTTTGAGTAGTTACCAAAAGCGAAGAGGAGCGCTTAGATCCTCCGGGCTAAGCTAGCAGCTGCAAGAGGGGCGAATTTCCCCCTCTGGAAGTTGATAGCTTAGAACCGCGTGGATCTGCGACTCGCAGCTGGATGATCCAAAAGCGAAGAGGAGCGCTTAGATCCTCCGGGCTAAGCTAGCAGCTGCAAGAGGGGCGAATTTCCCCCTCTGGAAGTTGATAGCTTAGAACCGCGTGGATCTGCGACTCGCAGCTGGATGATCCAAAAGCGAAGAGGAGCTTTTAGATCCTCAAGGCAAGAATACAGATTAGAAACGGTGGGGATGCTTAATAAATCTTCACCATTTTTGATTGAGGAGAATGACTATGAAATTCGATATTATTGGTGATGTCCATGGGTGTTTAACAGAACTCAAATCATTATTTACTAAATTAGATTATGCGTGGCAAAACGACCTTCCTGTCCATTCGGATGGACGTGTTCCAGTTTTTGTTGGAGATATAACGGATAGAGGTCCGGAATCAATTGAAACCATTCGAATGGTGTATAAATTAGTTGTGAAAGAAAAGCTGGGATTGTACGTACCCGGGAACCACTGTAATAAGCTGTATCGATATTTTTTGGGCAACCCTGTAAAGGAGAGGCATGGACTGGAAACAACCATAGAAGAATACAAGCAATTAACTCAACCTGAACAAGTAGATGTTAAACAACAATTTATGGAGCTGATAGAATCTTCCCCTCTTTATCACTTGCTCCCTGAAGCGAATGCTGTAGTCGCACATGCGGGAATTCGTGAAATTGATATCGGCAAAACCAATAAACAGGTAGCTTCGTTTGTGTTATACGGAGACATCACAGGGGAAACACTTCCGGATGGCCGCCCGGTGAGAAGAGATTGGGCTCAAGACTATAATGGAGACAAATGGATTGTTTACGGGCACACGCCCGTCCACGAACCAAGATTTGTGAATAAGACAGTCAATATCGATACCGGCTGTGTATTTGGAAATAAACTCACCGCCTTCCGCCTTCCTGAAGAAGAAATTGTTAGTGTTCCCTCTACAATGCCTTATATCGAAGACAAATTCAGATACTAAAAAACCAGCCTTTCTAGAAAAAGCTGGTTTTTTAGTATTGCCAGTTATCAGGAATCGGAAGAGAAAAGGTAAGAAATTCGCTGGTAAAAGGGTGTTTGAAATCCACTCTGCAGCAATGGAGAGCCTGCCCCGTTAACCAGGGGGAAGGTTTCCCTCCATAAAGGGTATCTCCGAATAGTGGATGACCGATGTGACTCATATGAACACGAATTTGATGGGTCCTCCCCGTCAATAAAGATAATTCAACCAGTGTCCTGTCTTTACCGGTTTGAATGATCCTATAATCCGTTTCAGCAGGTCTTCCTTCAGGCTGAACTTCCCGTTCGATAATAGAACCACGTTTTCTCCCAATCGGAGCACTAATCCGTCCACTTTCTTCACTGAACATCCCTTCGGCAAGCGCCACGTACTGACGTTTCAGATCGGTGTGCTCCGACAAAAGGGCGTGGCCGTATTGATGCTTGGAAACCACCATTAACCCGCTCGTATCTCGATCAAGCCGGGTAACAATATGGACCGCTGAAGAAATATTATGCTGATCGTAATAATAAGCCAGTCCATTAGCAATCGTTCCACTTGGATGCTGTACACTTGGAGATACCGCTATCCCTGCTTGTTTATTCACTACGATGAAATCCTCATCTTCATAAATTATTGACAGCGGCAGATCTTCAGGAAGGATCCGGGCTGATCTTCGTTCTTCAGGAAAGATTACCTTAAGCTTTCCACCTGTTTCTAAAGATTTATGAAGCCTAACCTGCTTACCGTCTAAGTAAACAGCCCCGGACTCCTTCACCTTTTTGAAAAATTGGCGCGAAAAACGTGCTTCTTGTTTCAGAAATTCTCTAACCGCCATTCCATTGCTGTGCTCTTGAATGACCCATTGTCTCTCGGTCCGCATTAATGGGAGTACTCATCAGAAACGAACGAATCGTGAACTCTCTTCCAAAATGGAAAAGGACGGAACCTGGCAAAGCGGACTTTCTCACTAGATACCCGGCACTGAATCGATTTCACATCCTTATACGTCCTCGTAATGTGATCAATTGTTATGAGAAAGCTTCGGTCATTTAATGGTTTGAGCAAACAGGTGTGATGGCTTGGCAGAATTAAAGGTGAACCAATTGTTCGGAACACACGGTTATTAATAGATGCCATTTCTGCAATCTGGATCGCTTCTAATGAGGGGTGAAGAATCGCTCCTCCCAATGCCTTATTATAGGCAGTGCTTCCAGAAGGGGTGGAAATACAGAGACCGTCCCCGCGGAAGGTCTCAAAGTGGTCCCCTTTTATCTCTATGTCAAATACGACTGATCCTTCAGAAGTTTTAATGGTGCATTCATTTAAAGCAAGATAGCTGTCTTCTTCTGCCCCATCCTGAGGTCTGATTATGACTTCTAGAAGGGGATATTCCACCACTTGAAAAGGAGTTTTGGCAATTTCAATAATAAGTTTTTCCAGCTCTTCCGGCATCCAGTCTGCATAAAATCCCAGGTGACCAGTATGAATGCCAATAAATGCGGTTTTGTCAAGTCTGTGGACGTAAGTATGAAAAGCCTCCAGTAATGTTCCGTCCCCTCCCACAGAAATGGCGAGATCCGGTTCTTCCTCGCTGTATTCTAATTTAAATTCAGTTAAATAATTTTTAATTTTAGAACGGATTTCATTCGATTTTTGATCACCTTTTGACAAAATCGAGAACTTCATAGGGCTTTTCAACTCCTCTTCTATTTCTTCATCTGTTTTTTCAGTTCTTCTTTTCTGCGGAAAGCTTTCTGAGCTTCTTGAATTTCGTGCTTAATCTTAGACATCTCTTCATCCAGTTGAAAAGCTGCCTCAGCGGCCCTTTTCAAACGAGATTTTATTTCACCTGGGATTTTACCTGCATACTTATAATTTAAAGAATGCTCATTCGTCGCCCAAAAATTCATAGCAAGTGTTCTTATTTGGATTTCTGCTAGCGCAAGCTTCTCCCCATGAATAGTTTCGACTGGGTATTCTATAATCACGTGGAATGATCGATACCCGCTGTCTTTCTTTTCAGAGATATAGTCTTTTTCTTCTACAATTTTAAAATCATGACGATTCTTCAGCATCTCCACAACAGAATAAATGTCATCTACAAACTGGCAAACCACACGGACGCCTGCTATATCCTGAAGTTCCTGTTCTAGCTGTTCAGGATTAATGGCTTTCCTTCTTGCTTTTTCAATAATGCTTGATTTAGGCTTTACCCGCCCGGTGACAAATTCAATCGGCGATTGCTCTCGCTCGTATTCAAATTGTTGACGCATTCCTTTTAGTTTAACCTTTAATTCATCCACTACTTGTGCATAGGGTGCAATAAATGTGTCCCAATTCATGCCGCGCACCACCTTTATGTATCCAATCTATATAGTAAATATGTGCGTTTTGACTCATATTCATTGTATCATAAAGTTAAGACCTAGCAGAAATATCAATGGCAGAATTAGCTAATCTTTGCATTTATGCCTAAAAATAAATCATAATAATAAGGAGGTCCTCCCCTTTGAGCCAAGAAATAGAAATTGAATTTAAAAACTTACTTACTGAGGAAGAATTTACTCGGTTATCAAACCGTCTTTCCTTTGATACTGTCGAACTTATTGAACAAACCAATTATTACTTTGAAACGAAAAACCTTCAATTAAGAGCTCAGGGATCCGCTCTTAGAATTAGAAAAAAAGATAACCAATGGACTTTGACTTTAAAGCAGCCTCATTCAGAAGGATTACTGGAAACACATGCATCCTTAACAGCTGAAGAAGCTAATTTATGGATTCAGAACAAACCCGTTGATAAACCAGATATTGTCCAGCAGTTGAAGGGGCTTGGTGTCAAAAGCAAAGACTTAATCTATTTAGGATCCCTTACAACAAGAAGAAAAGAAATGGAATATCAAGGGACTACAGTCGTACTGGACCATAGCTTGTATTATGGCCGTGAAGACTATGAATTGGAAATTGAAGCAGCTTCTGTTCAACAAGGACAACAGGTTATAAAGCAGCTTTTAGAAGAACTGAATATTCCAAAACGAGAGACTGACAATAAGATTAAGAGGTTTTACCAGGCAAAGCTTCAATCAGAATAGTTGCCGGAACCCTTGGTCGTTGCTAAAATTAGTTAAAGACAGGAAGGGATCTTATGCGAAATCAGCCTAATACAATTTATGAAGCGATTGGACCTGAGAAAATCAGTGAGCTGGTCGAAGCTTTTTATCAGCGAGTCAGCAAGCATGCAGATCTAATTCCGATTTTTCCGGAAGATTTAACGGAAACCGCCAGGAAACAGAAGCAGTTCCTAACTCAATTTTTCGGCGGACCAGCGCTCTATATAGAAGAACATGGACACCCTATGTTAAGAGCCAGGCACCTCCCTTTTAAAATAACCCCGGCACGAAGAGATGCTTGGCTTGCATGTATGGAAGCGGCTCTTATTGAAACAGAAATCGAGGAGCCGTATTTTACTGCTATTTTTGAACGTTTAACTATGACCGCAAACCACATGATGAACACACCCGAAGAAGAGAAAGGAGAATCGATGTGAGTTGGAAAAGCCTCAACAGTAAGGACGAAACCAAAGGGACAGCGAGCGGATTTTTTGATTTATTAAAACGCCCTATTGAAATTTATGTATTTATTGATCCACTTTGTCCCGAATGCTGGTCTCTTGAACCCTTTCTGAAAAAGCTCACTATCGAATATGGCCGATTTTTTACACTTCGGCCGATTATTAGCGGAAAGCTGGCTTCATTGCAGCAGAATAAAGTTGAGAAGCCTGAGCAGCTGAAAAAAGTATGGGACAACACAGCAACACGAACGGGAATGTGCTGTGATGGGGATGTCTGGCTGGAGAACCCCATTTCTTCCCCGCTGGCTACGTCACTAGCTGTGAAAGCAGCAGAACTGCAAGGCAAAAAAGCAGGAATGCGATTCTTAAGAAAAGTACAGGAATACGTATTTTTGGAGAAGAAGAATATTTCTGAGGAAGAGATTTTAATCGAATGTGCGAACAAAAGCAAACTAGATGTCCATGAATTTAAAAAAGATCTGCACTCTGAAGCTGCTAAGCGAGCATTGCAGTGCGATTTGAAACTCACTCATGAAATGGAAGTAGAGACTACTCCAACTTTAGTTATTTTCAATGAATATGAAGAAGATGCAGGTCTGAAGATCACTGGAATTTATTCATACGAAGTTTACGTGAAAGTTTTACAGGAAATGCTCCAAAAGGAACCTAAACCTTCTGTAAAACCCGAGCTGGAAGATTTCTTAATGCACTACCGATTTGTAGCTAACAAAGAAATCGCAGTTGTGTACGACTGGAGCGAGCAGCAGGCTAAAAAAGAAATGAAAAAACTAGTACTGAAGCAAAAAGTCAGAGAAGTCCCCGTAAAACATGGGGCTTTCTGGGAATATATCGGATAAAAGCCTCCCATAATGGGAGGCTTTTAATTGTTCTATTTTTGTCCTGAGTTCATAAGTATGAACCAAAGGGGGAATTTTATGAAGCGTTGGACAATCTTCACTGGGATTGTAGTCATTCTCTTTTTAGTAATGCTGCACATCCTAGCCCTGATGAGACTGTTTCCTCTTTATTTGACTTCTCCTCTGCTGTTCGCTGCCCTATACTTACTTATTTCCTTGATGTCTCACAAAAAAAGCTTTAAAGGTTTCATAAAATAGACTCCGGCTATGTCCGCGGACTACAAAACTGGAGAAATCATGGACGCCATTAGAGAAAACCCGAACCAATGGATATATCAACGGTTCGGGTTTTCTCCTTTGTATTCTTTTTCTTAGTGTGCCTAATTTATTTAAGAAGCTTTTCCATTTCATTTAATTTCTCTTCAAATACATCCAGCGCTGCTAATATTGGCTCTTTTGAGGTCATGTCCACTCCGGCAGCCTTAAGTACTTCTATTGGGTAATCGCTGCTTCCTGCCTTTAGAAAGCCTTTATAACGTTCAACAGCCTGGTCGCCTTCCGTCAGTATTTGATCAGCAAGAGCAGTCGCAGCAGCATAGCCCGTGGAATACTGATAGACGTAATATCCCATATAGAAGTGAGGAATCCGTGCCCACTCCCAGCCTATTTTCTCGTCCACCACTACATTCTCCCCAAAATATTTCTTATTCAAATCATAATAGAGCTCAGTCAGCTTATCCGCAGTCAGCGCTTCACCATTTTGTTCGTGCATATGAATTTCGTGCTCGAATTCTGCAAACATGGTTTGACGGAAGACTGTACCTCTAAACCCTTCCAGGAAGTTATTAAGCAAATAAAGTTTTTCTTTTTCTTCTTTGGTATTTTTCAGCAAATAATCATTTAACAATGCCTCGTTGCAGGTCGATGCCACCTCTGCTACAAAGATAGAATAATTGCCATAGCGATACGGCTGGTTCTTGTGCGTATAATAGCTATGAAGGGAATGACCGAGCTCATGTGCTAATGTAAACAAATTATTTACATTATCCTGCCAGTTCATCAGTATAAATGGATTGGTGCCGTAGTGCCCGGAAGAATATGCACCACTCCGCTTCCCTTTATTCTCTTCCACATCAATCCAACGATTCTCAAAGCCTTCTTCTATGATGGAGAGGTATTCCTTCCCTAAAGGAGCAAGCCCCTTGAGAACTAAACTCTTCGCTTCATCGTAAGTAACCTCAAGCTCCGCATCTTTGACGAGCGGAGTATAGAGATCGTACATGTGCAGCTCATCAAGTCCTAGAACTTTCTTTCTAAGTTCTACATAGCGGTTAAGCAGCGGAAGCCTCTCATTAACCGCCTCGATAAGGTTATCATAAACGGTTTCCGGAATATTGTTGTTATCCAGCTTCGCCTGTCTAGCTCTATCATATTTTTTAACATGAGCATTAAAGTTATTTTTTTTCACATTTCCGCCTAATGTAGAAGCAAATGTATTTTTGAAAGAGCCAAATGTATCGTACATGGCGTCAAAGGCCGATTTCCTAACTTGACGATCTTCAGACTTTAAGAAGCCGATATAACGGCCATGGGTCAGATCCACTTCTTCGCCATCTTCATTCTTTATGGACGGGAAAGTTAAATCAGCATTATTTAGAGCTCCGTACGTTTGAGATGGGTTAGCTCCAATTTCAGAAAATCCAGCGAGCAGTTTCTCTTCCTTTTCACTCAACACATGGGCACGCTGACGAGTAATTTCATTCAGAGTGTGCTCATACAGCTGAAGCGGCTCATATTCTTCAAGAAATTCTTTGATTGTGTTCTCAGGCAGCGAGAGAATTTCGGGAATGATAAAACTCATCTCCGAGGCGACTTTTGTATACAGGTTCTCAGCCTTAGCATTCATCTCCTGATAGTGAGAATTGGTAGTATCCTGATCATAACGCATATGGGCGTATACAAATAATCGACCGATCTTATTAGAAATTTTATCTTGAAAGGAGAGAAGATTATATAAATTCTCTGCCGATTCACCTAGACTATCCTTGAATTCTTTTATCTCAGGGAGCATTTTTTTAATACTTTCTAATTCTTCGTACCACTTCTCATCTGTTTCAAATATGTTTTCTAATTTCCAGGTCCTTTCTACAGGAACCTCTTCTCTTTTTGGTAATTGTTTCGTAGATGCCATTGAACATCCTCCTTCTAAAATTCGTCACCCTAAAGATTTCTCGATTTTCAGCTGAATCCCTTCCTAATTGTTATAATTTTTGTTATTTTTTAATAATTTTAGTATATTTTTATCATCTTTTAGAGCTTCATCGATATGTTTCGGGAAAATTAATTCCTTTTTCTTTACCCATCCCCCTTGAGAATTCAGCTCAAGAAATCCTAATTGACTTAACAGTTGTTCATACTCCTGAATAGGATTCAAAGTAAATCCTGTCAAACCTTTTACTCGGTTTTGAGGAAATCTACCTCTATCCCCAATTGACTTCTCATGGAAATGATCCAGTAATAGTCGTGTCTGCCACATATAGGGCTGAATATCCAGCAGTGATTGACCTCTTACAGGGAGAAAGCATACGGCTGGAATTAACGAGGAGTAAATCCCCTTTAAGTATAAATACTGGCGAAATTGGTGTTCTTTCTGATGCAGAGAATTTTGAGGGGTCGTTCGATAGGTATACATTAGTCTTTCCCATCTTTGAAATAAGGAATACGTAGAATTTGCACGGGGGGTAAAGAGTTGTGGAAAAGATAGCTCTGAAAGGGAAATAATAAAAGGGTGATGAAAAGCTTTGCGATTGGAGAGTGTTTGTATGGAGTGACAAATAATAAACCGTTGAGAGTGAACATCGAAGAAAAAAAGGTGTAAAGAATCATGAAATTTGTAGAGAAAAGACTGTAAGAATTGATTCCATTTAAATCCTTGCCGCCCTTGACGCTCAAATTGGTTGCACCCGATAATCCAAAACGGAAAGATTCCATGTTTCTGATAAGCTCTAGTGCGACTTTCAATCACTTTGATAGGAACTCTAGAACACTGAAATTCAATAGCAATCTTCCGTTGTTTATAAGACAGCCATATATCCGGCCTCTGATTAATACTTGAAATGTAATGCTCTAAATGTACAGAGTAATTCTGACTATTCAGCCACTGATAAAGCAGCCACTTCCCTGATTCATGATAGACTCCTTCCCCACCAGTCAATGTCTCACAGTCGCTCTTCGCATAGTGAGCAAAATGCGCTGTAACTTTCGGCCCTGACCTTATATGTACGGCTTCCTTACACACTGGGCAGTGAAACTCTTCTAATTTCAACTTTTCCAAATGGGATTTAGGTAAATGATAAAGCGAACACCTTTTGCCATTTTGGTTAAGAGCATAAAACATTCCTCCACCTCCTTTCGATATTATTCTCCACGATAAATGAAAACCCTCTAAAAAAACAAAAAAAAGCACACTATATTCGTGTGCTTTCTATCTATTATTGAATCGGGAAATACTGTTTTACTTGCTTTAAAGCATCTTCACTAAAGATAGATACCCCATACTCTTGCAGTCTGTATATGGTTAATGTGGATTCAAGACCATACTCCATAATCTGGCTTAAAATATTTTCTTGCTCATCATCACTCATATTTTCATCATTAAATTGAATATATAAATAGTAGTGGCCTTCAAAATGAAATAGACGATTATCTACAGAATAACTTGGTGCGATATAATGACTCAATTGAATAACATCTTCAAACTCATTAAATCTCAAAGTAAAGTTTAACGGTTCAAATGGTTTGTCGTCGTCATCCCACTCTTCATCATCATCTTGTTCCTCATTAGTTTCTGTATGGCTGAATTTATTATCAAGCAGCGATTCGAGCTTCTCGTCAACTGGTACGTCAATGGCTTTACCGTCTTCATCCGGCAGCTCCAACTTTTGACCATCTTGAGAAACTTGTGCCTTTGTTACGATCACTTCTAAACCTTTGTCCATTGCCTGAACTTGAATCCATAGAGGACCATCTGCCTGAAAATTCTCTTGATCGTTAACTTCATCCATCATTTCCCAGAAAAGCTGCTCGCTTCGTTCACGATTATACCAAATTTCTTCTCGGTCGAAACCTCTTTGTTCGACATCTTGATAAGAAACATAAAATTTAACGGTGTTTTCATTTATCCGTTCTATTTCCATAATTCTCGCTCCCTTCTGTCATGTAATCAGGGGGAAGGGATTGTTCACCCTTAACATCGCTATTTTTTATCCTTACCCTTTAGGTTCATACTTCAATCATCTTGATGTATAGATGTAAGAAATGGTGTACTTCTATTGTATGACAGTAATGGCTAAATGGAAAACAAATTGCTTTTAAATCAGCTTATAACCAGAACCAAGCTTTCCACCTTTCCAAAAGAACCAAGAATTTTTAAGTTGATGTTTTATTCTAGACTATTTTTATCAGTTTGTCACTACATAGAGGAGGAAATTTCAAATGAGTTGGGAAACACTTGAACCCATATTAATCATCATCAGCATCGACATAATTTTAGGTGGTGATAATGCGGTCGTCATTGCTCTAGCTAGCCGCAGACTTCCTCCCCACCAAAGAAATAAAGCCATTTTCCTTGGGACAGGCTTAGCCGTTGCTGCCAGAGTCCTTCTCACAGCCATTGCCCTTTATTTATTGCAAATCCCGTTTTTGAAACTTATTGGCGGCTTGCTTCTGTTTTACATCGCCATGAAATTGTTGACGGAAAAGGATGATTCTGAAAACATTAAGGCAAGTGACAGTTTATTTTCCGCTGTAAGAACTATTGTATTTGCCGACATTGTTATGGGCTTTGATAACGTTCTGGCAATTGCTGGTGCAGCCCATGATAACATTGCGCTGGTCATAGTGGGTTTACTTGTATCTGTCCCTATTATTGTCTGGGGAAGCCGTTTTATCCTTATGCTAATGGATCATTTTCCACTTCTTATTTATTTTGGGGCAGGAATTCTTGCTTATACGGCTGCAGAAATGGTGCTGGAAGATCAGCAAGTGCTGAGAATAATCTTATCCTACCCTTACATTCAACACTATTTGCCCATAGCAATGGTCATTATCATAATAGTGTCTGGTTATGTACTGAACAAAAGGAATTCCTCAGAAGTCATATGAAAATTTTTTAAATAAAAAAGGCTGCCGGACTCTGGTGAGCTGGACAGCCTTCCACTATTTAGTTAACTAATTTTTGAGCTTCTTTTAATTGGAAAGTGCGTACGCTTCTTGGAAGGAAGCGACGAATTTCATCTTCATTGTATCCAACCTGCAGACGTTTGTCATCAATGATTATCGGACGGCGAAGCAATCCAGGATTCTCTTGAATGAGATCAAACAAGTCTTGCATAGGAAGCTGATCAAAATCAATTTTTAGTTTTTGGAATACTTTAGAGCGTGTGGAGATAATCTCTTCTGTTCCATCTTCTGTCATGCGCAGAATTTCCTTGATTTCATCAAGTGTTAATGGCTCAGAAAAAATATTTCTTTCAGTATACGAAATGTTATGTTCTTCAAGCCAAGCTTTTGCTTTACGGCAAGATGTACAACTTGGTGAGGTATAAAGTGTTACCATACAGAAACTTCACTCCTCAAAATGTATTATGATAAAGAATTTAAATACTTGTTAGATTAAAATCACTATAAATTAACCCTGTCTAAACTATAACATACTTGTCAATTAAAATCTATATTTGCTTGAATAGAAACCTATATAGCAGGCATTTGTAATCACTGAATTTGTTTACACAGAACTGTATACCACTAATTAACCTATGTAAAACCTAAAAAAGATAATTTTCTAAATGTATTTGATTATATTTTCAACTACTAATAGAGATTGAAAATACCCACCAATTTATTATGGTGGGTATTTTCAAAATTAAGCTTTGTTAGACTTTCCTAACTCTTCAAGAATATCCTTCGTTTCACGTTCATCGTCCAGGGTGAGAACTTCATCCACCGGCTGGTAAGATTTCCCATAAAATTCATCATCTTTATATGTGTGAATTTCTTCATACATTTTTTTCATCTGTTCGTAAATATGCTCTTCTGATGCATCTTCAGGTGACCAATAAAGAATTTCCATTTGATTAGGTTCATCAGTCGCTAAAGACTTTCTAGTGTATCCAATAGACTGAGCATGCTTGAACCCTTCACGCTGGTAAAAACGAAGTCTCTTTTCCGAATCGGTATCTTCATAATCTACCGGTTCTACTTCCAGGATGATTGGTTTTTGTCTCGCCTTCATTTTTTCAATTAATTTATGGCCAAGACCTTGACCGCGTGAAGCAGTGGAAACGTATACATAGTCAATAAAAATAAAAGAATCGAACTCGGCATACATCATAACATGATGTTCACCTTCATCTTTATAGTAAACTTCACTTTTCTCTTTTAATAAAGCTTCCATATGTTCTTTCGATTTCATTTCCTGTACTGGAAAATATTCGTTTAACTTTTCATACCAATTCATTGATCTACTCCCTTGTCATTTAGTCAATTCTATTATACCGAATTATTTCCAAATTGTTAAATCCCCTGAAAGCATCTATCATTAATACTTTACCCTGTATAAGACAAATTTAACCATAAAAATAGTGCCGGTTAACTGCCGGCACTATTCCTCTGCCCTTTAGTCCATTGGAGTATAGTCGACATTTGAAGTGTAACTATTGCCTGCATTCCAAAGCAGAAATTCATTTATCCCATGTTCATTGAGCGCTCGAATCTGTGCTTCTACTTCAGCTTTACCATACTGCTTCGTGGGTCCAGAGTATAACCATGGAGCTTCAAAGTCCTGGATCCAAGGACGAGAGGTAGGCTTGTGATCGAGTTTGCTGATGACTTGATTTTCAACCTCTGCATAAGCACTTACCAACTTATATGGCTCCGTGTCGGGTTTTGCAATATTAAAGTAAGGGCCCCAGTGACTTGGATAAATCATCGATGAGATGACATCGACATTGCTCGATATCTTCGAGAAATTCTGCCCGATGTTTGGAGCTTCTTTAATCGTTGCTGAATAACCAAAAATATCAACAGAAACGTCAACACCATAGTACTTTAATTTATCCTTAGCATATCTCACAAAATCGGTTACTGCTTTCACACGTTTCTCTACATCCGTCAATTCAAGATCCGCGTAATCCCCCTGACTATAGGATAGCTTATGGTCGCGGTTACCAAATCCTTCGGGGAATCGTACATAGTCAAATTGAATTTCCTGAAAACCGAGTTCAGCAGCCATTTTGGCAATACCAACATTATATTCCCACACTTCTTTCATAAAAGGACTAACGAAGGCTTCCCCTTTACTGTTTGTCCATACCTTGCCATTGTCCGTGTAAGATAAGTCCGGACGTTTTTTTGCCAGTTCGGAATCTTTAAAAACCACCACTCTGGCAATTGGATAAATTCCTTTTTCTTCAAGTGTTTTGAGCAATTTCTTAGGTTCGTCGATAAAGTCTTCAGCCATATCTTCATATGGCGAACCTTTTTCAGGCTTAATGGTGATATCTCCATTTTCTTCTTTAATGTCGATAACCATAGCATTTAAATCAGTCGATTCCACTAATTTCGTTAATCCCGCCATTCGTTGTCCGCCTGCTGATGGTCCTGTAACATAAATCCCTCTTACTGCATCAGGGTATTTGAAGTTGAGCCCGGAGTCATACATATATCGGGCAGCAGGACTTGGAACTTCCAGTTTCTTTAACGCAATTTCCTTTCCGGTCAAGAGCTTCCCTTCTTTAGAAGAACTATTATCTTCAGCTGCTACATTATGTATAGGTAAAGCGAAAGAAATCAGCATCCCCAGAATAATAATCATGTTCCTATGTTTTTTTTCCATTTAAACCCTACTTCCGTTTATGATTTCTCCTTAATTATATAAGAGAATGACTAGCTATGAACAGATCCTCCAGGCAAATTTTTGTTATATTTCCATATTTTGAACCTATTGACCTATTAAATTTCTTCATCCATGAAAGAAAGGCCTTGCACTAGCAAGGCCTTTCTTGGAATTTTCTATACGGTTACACCATGTTCTTTTTTATAATGCTCAAATTCTTTGGTTGTACAAGAAACCCAATGGCCGGGACGAACTTCACGAAACTCCGGTTGTTCGCTGGTATCATGATCATTAGGATCGTATGTGAACCGTTCCCTTGAACGCTCATAATCCGGGTCTGGTAATGGAATGGCAGAGAGCAGGGATTGAGTATACGGATGAATAGGATGTTTGTATAAATCATCTGCATCCGCTAATTCAACCATTTTCCCAAAGTACATAACCCCGATACGGTCACTGATATACTTAACCATCGACAAATCGTGAGCGATGAACAAGTACGTCAAGTTGTGTTCACGCTGAAGTTTCTTTAGTAAGTTTACTACTTGTGCTTGAATCGAAACATCCAAAGCTGAAATAGGTTCATCCGCAATAATAAAGCTTGGATCTACCGCTAAAGCTCGGGCAATTCCAATACGCTGACGCTGGCCACCACTGAATTCATGAGGATAGCGGTTGGCATGTTCTTTATTTAAGCCTACAGTTTCAAGTAATTCTTGAACTCTGGCTTTTCTTTGTTTCTCATTCTCAGCTAAACCGTGAATGTCCATGCCTTCTGCTATGATATCCAACACTTTCATTCTTGGATTTAAGGAAGCATAAGGATCCTGGAAAATCATTTGCATTTCACGATTGAATTTCTTTAACTCGGCACGGTCTTTCTTACCGTGAACATTTTCTCCGTTAAAATAAACTTCTCCGTCTGTGGCATCGTAGAGACGAATAATCGTCCGGCCGGTTGTGGATTTTCCACAGCCTGACTCTCCCACCAATCCAAAGGTTTCTCCTTTGTAAATATCAAAGGTTAAACCATCTACGGCTTTTACGACACTGTGTTTACCAGTTTTAAAATGCTGTTTCAGGTTTTGTATTTCTAATAATTTCTGTTTTTCACTCATAGATGATCACCTTTCGCATTGCTTGATGATTTAGCCATACCTTCCATACGCTTTTTAATGATTGCTGGAGGATCAATGTCTGGCGCATCTTCATGTAATAGCCAAGTAGCAGCATAATGAGTATCTGAAATCTTAAACATTGGAGGTTCTTGCTCCAAGTCAATTTTCATCGCATATTCATTACGAGCTGCGAAAGCGTCTCCTTTTGGCGGGTCTAGTAAGTCAGGAGGCGACCCAGGGATCGCATATAATTCTTCATCCTCACTGTCCAGGGAAGGCATTGAGCCAAGCAGTCCCCAAGTGTATGGATGCTTAGGATTATAAAAGATATCATCTACTGTGCCGATTTCGACGATTTTACCTGCATACATAACGGCGACACGATCTGCGACATTGGCGACAACACCAAGATCGTGAGTAATAAAGATCGTAGCAGAATCCGTTTTCTTTTGAATGTCTTTCATTAATTCAAGAATTTGAGCTTGAATCGTAACATCAAGCGCTGTTGTAGGTTCATCTGCGATAAGCAATTTAGGATTACAGGCAAGCGCAATGGCTACTACCACACGCTGACGCATTCCACCAGAGAATTGGTGCGGGTATTGCTTAATACGGTTTTCAGGATCAGGAATTCCTACTAAATCCAGTAATTCAATAACCCGTTTCCTCGCTTGGGAGCGGTTCATTTTCTGGTGTTTAATCAGACCTTCCATAATCTGGTTTCCGACCTTCATCGTCGGATTTAGTGAAGTCATAGGATCCTGAAAAATCATAGAGATTTCCTTACCACGAATTTTCTGCATTTGCTTTTCACTTTTCTTAACCAGGTCTCTTCCTTCAAACAGGATTTCTCCCTCTTTGATACGACCCGGAGGAGAAGGGATTAACCGCATTAATGCCTTCGTTGTTACAGATTTACCAGAACCTGATTCTCCAACAATGGCAAGCGTTTCTCCTCTATTTAAATCAAAACTTACCCCACGTACAGCTTTTACTTCACCGCCATAGGTGTCAAAGGATACATGCATATTTTTAACTTCAAGAAATTTTTCCATTCTGTACACCTACCTCCTATTCGCGCATCTTCGGATCAAATGCATCACGAAGACCGTCCGCCAATACGTTAAACCCTATCATTAGAAGAGAAATAACTATGGCCGGGAATAATAAAATATGTGGATATATCTGCAACGATTTAAAACCGTCTTCAATCAATGTTCCCAGTGAAGCAATTGGCGTCGGCATACCGAGACCAATAAAGCTTAAGAAAGCTTCGAAGAAAATAGCTGCTGGAATCGTAAACATTGTATTGATAACAATTAAACCAGTAACGTTCGGAATTAAGTGTTTTCTAATAATTTTACCATCAGGTGCCCCTAATGTTTTCGAGGCTAAAACAAATTCCTGGCTTTTCAGCTTCAGAATCTGTCCTCTGACGATCCTTGCCATCGATATCCAGCCGGTTACCGTTATCGCTATGGTGATGGATAATAACCCTGGTTCTAGAATCAGAATCATTAGAATGACAACGACTAGGTTAGGAATACCTAAAAGAATCTCAATGATTCTCTGCATGTAGTTATCAATTCTTCCTCCATAATATCCAGAAATACCACCGTAAGCAACGCCAATCAGCATATCAATCGCGGCCGCTAAGAAAGCAATATATAAAGAGATACGTGTGCCTTCCCAGGTTCTTGTCCATAAATCACGGCCAAGTCCGTCTGTACCAAACCAAAAGTTTTCTTTCAGATCCTTTGCTGCATATACATCATATACGGCTTTAACTTTTGCCGGATTTCCATTACTTCCATCATTTACAACTTCTGTTTTAATGTAATCTTCCTGATTGTTAAATCTCATCATAGCTTTCTTTGTTGCTTCTTCTACTGTATCGCCTTTCGATGTGTCTGAAAGTGTGCCATTAAGGCCGAGCCACTCCAGCCCTTCAACTTTAGGCGGCATTTTAGCTCTTGATAGATCTTGTTCATATTGACCGTATTGATTCATATAGGGTCCAAAAGCGGCCATTAAAATCAAAATAATTAAAACCGCTAATCCAATCATAGCTCCTACGTTTTTACGTAAGCGCCTAAATGAGTCCTGCCAAAAAGAAAGACTTGGCCGGGTTATCTTCTCAGTTTCTGAGTTCTGCGTATCTACGGGTACAAATAAATCTTTCGATGGTTTTTGGTTTTCCATAAATGACTACTCTCCTTCTGCAAGTCGGATTCTAGGATCAATGACACCGTATAGCAAGTCAATGACCAGGATGATGAAGATGAAAAGGAAAGCAAGTAATAACGTAGTACCCATAATAATAGGAAAATCATTAGTATTAATCGCTTTTACGAACTGCTCACCAATCCCTGGTACAGCAAAGATGTTTTCTATAACCAATGTACCCGTCATCAAACTTACTGCCAATGGCCCAAGTACCGTTACAAGAGGTATCAAAGCATTACGGACACCGTGCTTAAATACGACACCAAATTTGTTTACACCCTTAGCACGGGCAGTAGTAATGTAATCGGATCCCAATACTTCGAGCATTTCTGTTCTCATAAAGCGGGCTGCAACTGCAATTGGGAAGATGGCCAACGCGACCGTTGGTAAGACAGAGTATTCCCAGCCTTCCCACAATGCAACTGGGAACCAGCCTAACTTTACAGCGATAAAGTATTGCAAAATTCCAGCAAACACAAACGAAGGAATTGATTTACCAATTACCGCAAGAAATACAGAACCATAGTCTAAGAAACCATTGTGATAAATTGCGGAAACTAATCCAAGCAGCATACCAAAAATTGTTCCTATAAGCATTGCCTGGAAACCTAACTGAAGTGAGGGTCCCATGCGTTCCATGATGATCGTGGAAACTTCACGATTATCAAACTGGAAAGAAATCCCTAAATCTCCTTGGAACAAGCCGGTAATGTAGTCAAAGTATTGAACAGGAACAGGATCATTCAAGCCATACTTCTCTAATACAATAGCTTGTTGAGCTTCTGATAGCTTATCTGCAGCTGTCAGAGGAGTACCTGGCAGGAACTTCATTAAGAAAAACGTAAATGTAGCAATTAAGAACATCGTTATAATCATGTAGATTAGTCTTTGAATTATATAACGAGTCATCTCCACACCTCCTATTAAATTTAAACCCTTACCTATAGTTTATTGAAATGACAGAAATTTGTCTATTATTAGAAAACTTTGTTTACAGGGAAAAAGAGAGCATACGCCAGCTAGATGGCTATATACTCTCTCCCCTATTAAGTCAGCCTATATTTAATTCGAAAAGGTTCAAATGGTAATTATTTACCTTCAATATAAGCGTATTTGTAGCTATAGTCTGCCCCCATTGGGTTAACTTGAACATCTTTAACATAAGGTTTCCAAAGTTGTGCAAGTGCACGCTGATAAAGCGGTACTAGTACAGCGTCATCTTGGATTAGCATTTTTTCAGCTTTCAAGAAGTTTTGGAAACGTTTTTCTGGTTCAAGAGCATACTCATCATTAGCTTGCTTGATAAGGTTGTCATATTTTTCGCTGGAGTAACCAGTCATGTTGTTTCCACCATCCGTTACCCACATATTTAAGAAGGTATTTGGATCAATGTAGTCAGGACCCCAACCGGAATTCTGAAGCTGATAATCCATAGCAGTATCACGTTTCAGACGCTCTTTAAATGGTACAGAAGTTACTTTAATTGTAAGACCATCTAATTGTTCAAGCTGATCTTTAATGTAAGCATCCATGTTCTTCGCAGTTTCAGTGTCGCCGCCAAGATACTCGATTTCAAATGAATCTTTTCCTACTTCTTTTTTAGCTTCGTTCCAAAGTTTTTTAGCTTTATCCACATCATAAGTTACTAGATCTCCGTTAACATCACGGAAGTCATCACCAGATTCTGGATCTTTAACGAAGTTCTTAGGAACGTCACCTACAGCAGGAATAGAACCGTTATTAAGAATTACGTCAACCATACTCTTACGGTCAATAACCATTTGCATAGCTTTACGTGCTTTAACATTTCCTAGAATGTCGTTAGCTGTTTGGTTAATTTTCAAATAGAACAAGGTTGGTTCTTCTTTAATCTTGTAGTCATCTGAAGAACGATACTGATCTACAAATTCTGCAGATAGATTTGTACGGTCAACTTGACCTGTTTCATAAAGGTTTACACCAGTAGCAGTATCTTTTACAACTTTAACGTTAATCTTTTTAAGTTTAACGTTTTCTGCATCCCAGTAATCTTCGTTCTTTTCTAGCGTCCAGCCTTCACCATGATTCCATTCAGTAATTTTGAAAGGACCGTTTGAAAGAAGAGTGTCCGCTTCCAGTGCATATTTGTCGCCTTTTTCTTCAACAAATTTCTTGTTTAATGGTAGGAATGTTCCGAAAGTAGTTAGAGATTTGAAGTAAGGAATTGGCTTTTCAAGAGTAACTACAAATGTAGTATCGTCTTTTGCTTCAACGCCAAGCTCATCTACTGGCTTGTCTCCGTTAGCAATAGCTTCAGCGTTTTTAATAACGCCGCCCATCATGTAAGGACCATACTCAGATCCAGTATCCGGGTTTACAGCACGCTGCCAAGCGTATACAAAGTCGTTAGCTGTTACCGGGTCGCCATTAGACCATTTAGCATCATCACGTAAATGGAATGTCCATGTAAGACCGTCATCACTTACGTCATTAGATTTTGCAATTCCAGGCTCAGCTTTTGCATCTTTGCCTAGACGATAAAGTCCGTCTGTAGTTGAACCCAGCCATTGGAAGGCAACGGTATCAGTTGCAAGTGAAGCATCCATTGTAGGAATTTCAGCTGTGTCCATAATATTAAGTACTTGTT
Organism: Halobacillus rhizosphaerae; assembly: GCF_046719735.1. Taxonomy (NCBI): domain Bacteria; kingdom Bacillati; phylum Bacillota; class Bacilli; order Caryophanales; family Bacillaceae; genus Halobacillus; species Halobacillus rhizosphaerae. The sequence continues at coordinate 46,478 of NZ_JAUTWQ010000005.1, read as the reverse complement.
TGCTGTCTCCAGAAGCGTCTGAAGAACTATTATCATCCCCGCTGTTGCTGTCGTCAGAGCTTGAGCTATCTCCGCCGCCAGAACATGCAGCAAGGAACATGCTAAGTACTAGTGCGAGTACTAGCAGTAACCAATTTGTCTTTTTCATGTAGAAAATGACCTCCCCTAATGATTTTCTAAATTTTATCGCGGACAGGTTGTCCACATATCGAATTATACAAGTTTTCTAACTATTTTGCATTAAATATTTTTCATAAAACTAGATTAAAGCCCATCATTGTTACTTTTCGATGACATAAAATGAGACTTATTACCTAGTTTATTTTACAAAGAAATAGGTTCTATTTTAATTAAATATGAAGGATATTGTATAAAAAACAAACATAAACCTTATCATATCAACCTTTTAACGCGTTTATCTATTAAAGTGAGTGAATATTACATTCATTTTTTTGTCATTCCAGAATTTTCTGTTTATTAATAGGTTTTACAATACCTCAATATTCAAAATCATGGTATAATAGTTGGGAGATTTTTATGAAAGGTGGAAAGATCGTGGCTCTTTTTAAAAATAAGTGGTTTATGATTATATTCAACTTATTGATTACAACCTTGTTTTTCTTTATCTGGGCACCTGCCTATGATCTTTTTAATTACATTAATCAACTGTTTTACATTGCCTACTTCTATTTGTTTGTAGGATTGCTGATGCTGGTCATTCGCGGAGGTTTTTTTGATGCCGTCACTTACAGTTTCAGACGATTTCACGGAAAACTCGCTAAAAACAGGGATTATATGGACGAATGGGAGAAGAAGCCTCTTCCTTCTCAAACTATTAATAGTACATGGCTCAAGTTCTTTATGTTCCAAGGCATTACATTATCAGTAGGTCTGCTCGGTTTACTTGCTCTTTACTATAAAGCATAGTTGTTTGCATCATCGTCAGCTTTCTTATATAATTTTAAAGATCAAACTAATATTAAAAGCGTTGAAGAAGAAAAGTACTTTTATCCAGGTCTTCAAATCAGAGAGGCTGTGGCCGGTGAAAACAGCTGAAGCGGATAATAGGAATTGGGCCTTCTGAGCTTCCTATCGGCGTAATTCGGCGTTAACGAAACAAGTTGACTTTTTACTATTAAAAGTAATCAGGGTGGCACCGCGGTTCATTCGTCCCTTCCATATTGGAGGTTCGGGTGAATTTTTTTTGTATTAAAATTTAGAGAGGTGAAGTAGATGAGTACTATTTTTTCAGGAATTCAGCCAAGCGGAACTCTTACTCTAGGGAACTATCTTGGAGCAATGAAACACTTTGTAGATTTACAAGAAGAGGATAATTGTTACTTCTGTATCGTGGATGAGCATGCGATTACCGTCCCACAGGATCGGTTAAAGCTTCGCGAAAACATTCGATCTCTAGCCGCGTTATATTTGGCATCAGGGATTGATCCCGACAAATCAACCCTATTCATTCAATCAGAAGTTTCTGCGCATACCCAGCTCGGCTGGATGCTTCAGTGCGTCAGTTATATTGGCGAACTCGAGCGAATGACTCAGTTTAAGGATAAATCCACTGTGGGGAAAGAAGGGGTCTCCGCGGGATTGCTTACCTACCCTCCTTTAATGGCTTCTGATATCCTGCTGTATCAAACCGATATTGTTCCTGTTGGGGAAGATCAGAAGCAGCATTTGGAATTAACTAGAAATTTAGCCCAGCGCTTCAATTCTAAATTCAATGACATCTTCACCGTTCCGGAAGTAAGTATTCCTAAAGTAGGGGCAAGAATTATGTCACTGCAGGATCCTACTAAGAAAATGAGTAAATCAGATGAGAACCAGAAATCTTTCATTTCCATGCTTGATGATGAAAAGAAAATTATCAAGAAAATTAAGAGCGCGGTCACGGATTCAGATGGAATTGTAAAGTATGATAAAGAAAATAAACCAGGAGTAGCTAACTTATTAACTATCTATTCGATATGTACTGGAAAATCAATTCCTTCATTAGAGGAGGAGTACAAAAATAAAGGTTATGGCGATTTCAAACAAGATGTTGCTGAAGCTGTAGTAAAGACTTTGAAACCCATACAAGAGCGATATGAAGAACTCATCCACTCCGATCAGCTCGACGAAATTCTCGATAAAGGAGCCGAGAAAGCTTCCTTTACTGCTAACAAGATGTTACAGAAAGCTAAAAAAGCTATGGGGCTTGGAAGAGTAAAAAAGAAGAGAAAATAAAGAAGCAGCCAGAACTGAAATCATTCAGTTCTGGCTGTTTAAATGGTGAGTAGAAACATCTGAATGTTCTCCCTGCCAAATTGTTTCAAAGAAAGGCTGCCCTTTAATAAGTTTTTCACACAAATCTTCATGATGAACGCCCCATCCATTTATCGTTCCTTCATATAAATGCGCCCATGCATCTTCATTAGTCATTTGCTTAATAGATGGATACTGCGCGGGATCCCACTCGGTCAGCCAGTACCTTACCTCTTCGGGATGATCTGAATGCTTAAGCTGGTCCAGTGCCATCATTAGTAATTGTTTTAACTGACGCTCTCTCCTCGTCAATCCAGACATTCTGCCAGGTTCTAAAGATAGAATATGATGTTCTTTCAAAGAAGAAGACTCTATCTTAAAACTTTCGGGCTTTTTGCCCTCTACCATTTCAAACACTAATCTTTCCTGGCGTGGAATGAGACGGCTTTTTTTCACGGGAAGCGTGTATCCTAGTGTATCAAATACAATCACATCCTTCCCATTTGTTACCACGGCGGCGTACTCCACCGTAATTCTTTCCTGGTTTTTCTTCATATACGTTCTTCGATGAATATCCTGAAGTAATGATAGCGGCAAGTCCTGCAAATCGTTTTCAATAAAATCAAATAGTTCATCATCCACTAGGACGAGAGGAATTTGGTCGATTAATTCAATCCCATCTTCTTTTCGCCATTCATGAAACCGGCAAATATTGTAACCATTTTCTTCACCTTCAAACCAGTTTACCCATAGATCATGCATATACAGCATATCTGACCCTCACTTTCACTAAGAGCTTCTCTTTAGGTTACATTATGACCAATGTTGGGTTTTTTATTCTTTAAAACCATATTTTACATAAATCAATTTTTCATAAGCATAATTGCCAAAGTTATCATAATTAGTCCTAAAGGAAATAAATAGCATTCCACTCGAGACTGCAATAAAATTAGAAACTCCCACCAGCCCAAACCGGCTGGTACGAGGTTGAGATAAGCGATCGTGACAGTTCCTCCAACAACCGAGAATCCAAATCCTGTCAGGAATAAAACCCACTTCCACACATGCATCCCTCCGGCTTGTCCTCCTGTTCTATTAGTATGCTGAGAAGAGCTTGTTCATTCTCTCTGCTGTCCGATAGATTCTGACACCATCCCCCTTTACTTGCGGTCAAATAAAAGGTAAATTAATTAGCAGAGGTTTTGGGTTAGAAAGGATGGTTCACATGGCTGTTTCTCGCAAATCGCGAAAAAGCCGCAAGAAAAGAAGAAGACGTAAATTATTCCTATTTCTTTTAATCCTGTTCTTTTTATTAGCTATAGGATATACAGGTTATGAATATATTGCGGGGAAAAACGAAGCAAAGAGTAATCTTTCCGGCTCCGATGACGCATCCAGCCTGAAAGATACCACAAGTAAATATAAAGATGACTTTAAGGGTGCTAAAGGTGAAGACGGGAAAGTAAGAGTACTGTTATTAGGTGTCGATCAGCGAGGTAATGAAATTCCTAGGTCAGATACGATTATCATTGCTCAATATGATACGAAGAACAATACCGCGAAAATGGCATCAATTATGAGGGATACTTACGTGGATATTCCTGGACATGGATACAACAAGATAAATGCTGCCTTTGCTTTTGGTGGCCCTGAACTGCTTCGTCAGACTATCTCAAAAAATTTCGGAGTAGATTTAGAATACTATTCAATAGTAGATTTTAATGGGTTTGTTCAAATCGCGAATACTCTAGCTCCTAATGGATTAACGGTTAATGTAGAAGAAGATATGAAATATAAGGATGGAGCTGGAACCATCGATCTTGATCTTAAAAAAGGAAAACAAAAACTAGACGGAGAAGAATTACTGGGCTACGCGCGTTTCAGACATGATAGTCAAGGAGACTTTGGCCGTGTAGAGCGACAGCAAAAGGTTATTAAATTGCTGAAAGATGAATTAATATCTTTTAACGGGATTTTAAAAGCCCCACGTTTGATAGGGAATATTCAACCTTATGTTGACACGAATATGGGGAAAGGAAAAATTATTTCCCTTGCCAAGGACTTTCTATTAAACCCGGTAGACGATATTCAAACGACAAAGATTCCAGAAGAAGATAACATCCAAAACGTTCGTAAGCCTTACCCAATAGGATTAGTTCTTTCCCATAATGAACAGCAAACAAGGGAAGATATCCAGAACTTCCTGAATGGTACTAAGGATGATTCCAATACAAGTAATTAAGAAATCAAGCCGTTATAAAATATAGCTGCACAAAAAAGCGTCAAATCAAAGTTTAACACTTCGATTTGACGCTTTATTCATATTATTTTGAGACGTGAAGTAAATTTCTTTACCGTACTCTCTTTTTTATTAATCCTGATACTTTTGAAAAATCAGTGCAGCATTATGTCCACCAAATCCAAGTGAATTACTCATAACTGTTCGTACTTCTTGTAGACGGGCTTCATTCGGTACATAATCAAGGTCACATTCCGGATCAGGAGTTTCGTAATTAATGGTTGGTGGAATTATTCCTTCATTAATTGCCTTCAAAGAAATGACGGATTCTATTGCACCAGCGGCACCCAGTAAATGTCCAGTCATTGACTTAGTGGAAGAAATAGCAAGACTTGAAGCATACTCTCCAAATACAGTCTTGGCTGCAATGGTTTCATATTTATCATTTAAATCCGTCGAAGTTCCATGTGCATTAAGGTAATCGATATCGCTTGCCTTCAAGTCAGCTCGGTCGAGTGCCTGCTGCATAGCCCGGGCAGCTCCCTCTCCTTCCGGTGCAGGTGCAGTGATGTGGTGAGCGTCACCTGTGGAGCCATAACCAGTTAATTCACCATAAATTTTTGCTCCGCGTTTTTTAGCTGATTCAAGAGTCTCTAAAACAAGAATTCCTGCCCCTTCGCCCATTACAAAACCATCGCGATTTGCATCGAACGGACGGCTTGCCGTACGGGGATCTTCATTAAGAGAAAGGGCTCTTGCTGCTGCAAACCCAGCAAAAGACATCTTGTTCATTGGGGCTTCAGTTCCACCTGCAATCATGACATCAGCGTCTCCACGTTGAATAGCATTAAATGCATCTCCAATGGAATTTGCTCCGGATGAACATGCGGTGACAGTACAGGAATTAATCCCTTTTGCCCCAAGGGAGATAGAAACTTGTCCAGCAGCCATATCTGGAATCATCATCGGAATAAAGAATGGGCTGACTCGGCGATAGCCTTTCTTCTGGAAAGTTTCAAACTGGGACTCATAAGTTCCCATTCCGCCAATGCCTGAACCGATCCATACACCCGTTCTGGGAGCATTCTCTTCCGTAATTTCCAATGCAGCATCTTTCACAGCCATATGAGAGGCCGCCATCGCATACTGTACAAAAGGATCCATTTTTCTTGCATCTTTTCGATCCATAAATTCGGTTGGATCGAAATCTTTCACTTCTGCAGCTACACTTACAGGATAATCCTCTTTGTTCACCTTGGTAATTTCACCTACGCCGGATTGTCCTGTCTTAATGCTCTGCCACATTTTCTCTACTGTGTTTCCAACAGGGGTAATCGCCCCCATCCCTGTTATTACTACACGACGTTTATCCATAAATGAATTCCTCCTTGATTACTTCCCCCATCGCAGTGCAACGGCTCCCCATGTGAGGCCTCCGCCAAACCCGACAAGAACAACAAGATCATTATCTTTTATTTTACCTGCCTTTACGTCTTCTGACAAAGCTACCGGAATAGATGCCGATGAAGTATTGCCATATCGCTTAACTGTGGTTGCCATCTTTTCTTCTGGAATTCCCAGCCGCTGTCTAGCTGCTTCCATAATCCTGATATTCGCCTGGTGTGGAATAAGATAATCGACATCCTGTTCGCTTAAGCCAATTTTCTTAACGACGTTAACTGAAGATTCCGGCATTTGACGTACAGCAAATTTGAATACTTCCCGGCCATTCATTTTTAGAAATTCATCCTGATACAAATGCGGGCCGCCGCTGCCGTCTGCGCCTAATTCAAAAGAAAGAATACCTTTCCCGTCACTTACGGGACCTATGATTGCTGCCCCAGCTGCATCACCAAAGAGCACACAAGTATTACGGTCTGACCAGTCAGTGATTTTAGAAAGTTTCTCTACCCCTATAACAAGGATATTCTTATACTCATTGTTTTCAATGAACTGTTTAGCAGTAATGACTCCGTACATAAATCCTGCACATGCAGCACTCACATCCATAGCTGCCACGTTTTTCGCACCTAGTCGATGCTGCAGCATAGAGGACACGGATGGAAATGGATGATCAGGGGTAACCGTTGCTACCAAGATCATATCCAAGTCTTCAGCCTCCAAGTTTGCATCTTCGAGAGCATTTTGAGCTGCACGAAACGCCATGTCTGACGTATCCATATCATCAGACGCTATTCTTCGCTCTTCAATCCCAGTTCTTGAACGAATCCATTCATCACTCGTATCAACCATTTTCTCTAAGTCTTTATTGGTTAATACTTTTTCCGGGGCATAATGCCCAACTCCGATAATTCCAGCGTTCATATGTTCATCCCCTTAAAGGTAATAAAGTCTATTATCCATTCTTATGACTTGGTACTAATTTTAATTCATCCCTATTTATTCTGCAAGTTTCTTAGTTGTTATTTTTCCATTAAGAAATCAGCAAGGAAGATCTCTTATCTATTTGGAGAACTGTTTAAAATTAACCGCCCCTCACGATTGCCCCTCTTCGAACGGTACTCGAACACTATTTTCCTTCCCCGCTATCTTTATAGAAAAAACGTTTCCTATTCTTTCACGGCTTCTACTAATAAAACTATTTGGATTGCCCTGCCCACATAGCTGACTCATAGTTTCATACTTTATAGTATAAGGAGGTGTTTGGATTGGCAAAACAAAACCGTTCTCCATTTGATTCTATGCTCTTTGGAAACCAACACTCACAGTCCCCTCAACAACAGCCGCAGAAGGAAACTCAGAAAACCGATTGGCCAGCCCTGCTTCAAGAGGTAAATAAAACTTGGGATTCAATCTCCCCAATGGTTAAACCCTTCATCCAAAAATTTAAGAAGTAAAATTTAATTTCGGTATGGCCTTGTTGAGCTTTGGCATACCTAAGCAAAAACTTGACGTGGAGGTTTTTGCCACTGAAAAGAATGGCTAAGGTCACGAGCAACGAGGGACTGCGAAGGAGAAAACAACTGGATCCAGAGTCAGGGACAAAAATTTTTCCCGCAACATAAGACCCGAACCAAACGGTTCGGGTCTTATGTGTGGAGCGTTCATTATTTAGAAGTTCCGCTGGCTATCCTGGTTAACCTGCCCCGTTATATTTCACTGGTTGGGGAGATTGCCTGTCCGAGAATACTCAGCAACCGTTGACTTCATTTTTTTCACAAAAGAGCCGGGCACCTTCTGACTGTATTTTCCCATGGTAATCGCCCCTTCTTTGAAATCAAATTCGATTGATTTCCCAGGAAGGCTGCCATCCATAAGTCGATCCATCGCAAGTTTATAAACGACATCTACTTTCTGAACCGTACTAGTTAGCACTGTATTCGCCCCTAGAGAGGACTGGTCTGTCACATATCCGATAGCATATTTTTGATCTTCTTGAATCTGATGAACCATCGAAACACTAAATTGATCGCCTGCCGGATAAAAAACGTCGGCCCCGTTTTCTTTCATTTGATTATAAAGAACCATTGCTTTCGGTGTGTTGTCCCAGCTGTTCACAAACGAAATCTCCACTTTGGCGTCAGGGTTCTGATATTTAACACCTTCGTAAAAACCTTCCACTTCTGGCTGCCATTCATATGCGGCAATAACGGCTACATGGTTAGACGAGGTCATTTCCCCTGCAACCATGCCACCGAAAAAACCCATGGCATTTGCACTAAAGTTTAAACTGGTCACATTCTCTGCTGCATAATCTCCATTAAAATAAATGAAATGAACATCAGGATAAGAGTCATGAAGCTCTTGGAAATATTCTCCGTAAATATTACTGTGACCGAAAATGACTCGGACTCCTTTATTCACCAATTCATCAACAGCCTCTGCCGTTTGATTATAATTCTTTATTCCTTCTTTGAAATAAACATCAGTGCCATATTCCTTCTGGATGGACAACAGCCCTTTATACCCCTGCTGGCCCCAAGCCTGATCGTGGATGGTTGTTTCCACAAGCATGCCGACTTTATTTATTTGTCCATGACTTGTTGTCCTGCTGCACCCCGAAAGGAACACAAGGATGATCAGGAAAGCTACCCCATACACTCTCACAAACAGCACTCCTACAGTTTCACTATATTCTGTTCTTTATTTTACACTGTGGGTGTATAAAAAGTAAATATAGGAGAGGTTTTAATAAGAATTCTTTGAATTAAGCTTCTGCAGCTGAAAATAACTTTCCCAAGTCGTTGCAATTTTCTTTTCTAAATTTTCTTCACGCCCCTCTAGCGAGTGTAAAGATGGATGCCATTCCCCTTTAGATATAGCAGGAATGAGGACTTGAACTAAGTCTTCAATATAAACGGCCTTTGTGTCAGCCACCCACTCTGCCAGCTCCTCTTTCTGAGTTATGCCAAGCTCATCCAGATCCATCCATTCTCCAAATAAAGGAGGCAGTTCAATACAGTTTGTTGCTTTAGAAGTTGCTGTTTCTTCAATAACTAACACATTACCTTGAATATTGATCATTATTTCCTCTTCATTAGTATGCACATGCTTCTCTTTGTCTTGAACGGTGTAAAAGTGCTGGAAGTTACTATTTCTCCCAACAAACATATATAACTGTTCACTAAGAGGTGAGAACATCGGGTCTATCCCAATCACTTCATATCCTTCTTGAAGCAGGTTTGTTGTTAAATGGTAGCCAATCCAATGGAAACAATGATAGATCGTGGTCATCATGTGTGTAGACCTCCCCCATAATAATTCCATTTTATTCATTAATTTTTGAAAACATGCAAGCTTAAGCGATTTCATATTCCAATTTCAATTATACTTTGATAAAATAAGGGTAGACTGTGAAATTGAGGTGAGCAACGATGCGTATTTTTTGGACAGTTTTCTGGGCTTTCCTATTAAGCTTAATGATGGCGTATGTTGTCAGTAACATGACAGGAACTGATTTTTCTTTTCTGCAAGCTATCGTCATGACTGTTTTATTCAGCGGAACAGTGATAGCTCTTGGTGAAGGCTTAATCAAACAGGAAGCATAAATTATAGAAAGGTGCCATCCATTTGGTGGCACCTTTCTTTTTGTGAAAAAACATGTCTTTTATAATAGCGTGCACATGCTCAGCAAGGTGGACATTTCTAATAAAGAATAACATTACCTATTGCACATAAAATTCAACAAGCGGTATAGTTAGATCATGATTGTTTTTAACTGCATCACTTTGAAAGTTTATATCTTGAGGAGGAACAACGTTTATGCAAGACTTCTGGGTGTTAATTAAATATTTATTCTTGGGGATCTTTCAGGGTTTCACTGAGCCTATCCCTATTTCTTCAAGCGGTCATTTAGTAATATTGCAAGACTTGATACATATGAAGCTCGAAGGCCTGCAGTTTGAAGTATTGGTGAATTTCGCTTCATTACTTGCTGTCCTAATTATTTATCGAAACGATATCGTCCGACTAATTAGAAATGGTATTGGCTACCTAATCACAAAGGACCCTCGTCAGAAAGATGAGTTTGACTTTATTATCTTTCTTATCCTCGGAACCATTCCGGCTGGTGTACTCGGAATTTTACTTGGAGATGCGATTGAAGGTTTAAAAACTGTAGAAGTCGTAGGTATTACGCTAATTATAACCGGCATCGCTCTATGGATTATTCGAAACTTGCGTGGAAGTAAAAGTGAAGGACAGTTAACGTGGAAAGATGCGGTAATTGTCGGTTTAGCTCAAGCCGTTGCTCTTATACCCGGAATCAGTCGTTCGGGTGCCACCATTGTTGCAGCGATGCTATTAGGAATGAAGCAGCAGACCGCTCTCCGATTTTCCTTTCTCTTATATATACCGGTTAGTCTGGGGACAATGCTTTTGTCCATTGATGATTTACTGAGTCAGGACTTAGCAAATCTTTGGGTAGGTTATGCCATTGCGTTCATTGCTTCATTAATCGCTTCCTACTGGTCGTTAAAATGGTTCATGAATATTATGGAAAAAGGAAATTTAAAATATTTTGCTTTTTATTGCTTTATTGTTGGAGCCGTCGTGTTAATTTTTCTATAGCTTTTCACTAAAAAAATCAGCCTTTGATGGCTGATTTTTTTATCCTTATTTACCCACCGCTGACGGGAGGAATGAAAGCTACTACATCCCGCTCACTGATCACCGTACCATTCGTTGCAAATTCCTCATTAATGGCTACCATTGATTCTTGGATTGCAGGAAGCTGATACGTTTGAAAAAGCAGATTTCTCACTTCTTTCACTGTTTTCCCCGCTGCATCTAATTCTGTTTCAGATTTCCCAGTCTTTTCCCGCAGGTCCGCGAATAACAAAATTTGATTCATCACTTCTCCTCCTTATCCGGCACCCCATTTACATACTCTTTTGTACCTTTTTGATTTCCTATCCATTCTTCTCCATCTTCCCAGTGTTCTTTCTTCCATATCGGAACGATTTCTTTTATCCGTTCAATGGCATAACGGCTGGCCTCAAATGCCTCAGATCGATGAGGTGTGGAGACAGCAATAACTACCGCAATCTCTTCAATCTTCAAAGAACCTATGCGATGGGCAATAGCTGTTTCAGCTGAAGGCCATTTTTCTGCAATTTCCGCTCCAATTTGTTCAAGCTTTTTTTCAGCCATTGACCGATAAGCCTGGTATTCCAAATGAAGTGTTCTTTTACCGTGTGTAAATTCTCTCACTGTTCCAATAAAAGTATTAATTGCTCCCGCTTCTCTTCGGGATACTCTCTCCACCACCTCATTGATGGATAGAGGCTGCTCTGTAATCCAAAACTTTTTAGTCATCTTCCTAACTCCCTTTAGCAATTGGATACACTTTCGGTAGACACTGTCTCCATTCACTTAATCGATAAACAGGTAATGACAAGTGCTCCGTCCATGTTTCGTTCCAAGTAATAACAAATTGTATATTGGACAGCTCGTTTAAAAGCTTTAAGTCTTCTTCTCTTTTTATAATCACTGCTTTAGGATAAAGCTCGTGTTTGTAGCCCTCAATCACTATTAAATCAGGCTTAAAGAAACAATAAAGGTCAATTAGCTGAGAAAGGGGAAAATTTTCTTTATGATCTAATTCCAGTTGAAACCGACCTGCACTGTCTACCCCCGTCATAAACGCTCCTGATTCATGTAGGCGGTAACTATCGGTTTCTCTGTGCATCACTTTTAAAGGTTCATCATGTCCATGACGTTTAATCGCTGAAATTCGGTCTCCTTCCAATGTGCCATAGGCAACGAGTTCAGATAACAAAGAAGTTTTCCCGCTATTTTTATACCCTACTATTTGAAAGACCGGCGTCCCCTTTCGCATAGCCATCCTCCCTTTCCTTATGTAAAAACCCCTGCCGTATGAACGGTAGGGGTTTTCTTCCATTAATCCGGAATTCCCAGGGCGATTTTCGCGTAACGACTCATTCTGTCTTTCGTCCATGGCGGATTCCATACAATATTTACTGTAATTTCGTTAACTTCAGGAATATCCGATACTACCCGCTTCACATCTTGTTCGATATGACCTGCTAGAGGACACCCCATAGCTGTTAAAGTCATCGTAATGGTGGTGTTTCCATTATCATCCATATCGGCACCATATACCAGACCTAGATTAACAATATCAATACCGAGCTCTGGATCAATTACATTCTCCAGAGCACCCATAATATTCTCTTCAAGTGCTGTATCCAAAGTAATTCCCCCTTCCTGATTGTTCAAACCTATTATAAACAAAATCTTCCCTAGAATAAACTAAAGAAGTCCTTTAAAGTACTAAGTCCAGCCAATTGACCATTTCTAGAACAGCAAACCGGCTGACTTTATGGTCTCTGCCGACTTCTCTTAAAAACTTGATGTTTTCCGGATTCTTATACATCGGAATGGTATCGTTGTAAAAATCATAAGAATGTTCAAATGGAACGACCGGGTCAGCATCGCCATGCCAAAAGAAAATGGGGCGTCCAGCTAGTTTTTCCGGTTGTTTGGATAGATCAATGGCATTTAATGACTCAAAAAGTTCATCCAGCTGTTCCTGAGAAATCGGAAGGACAATTCCAGTCTTTGCAATATCATGGATGAGTTTTTCAGCAAAGGCAGTCGGTTTAGGTGAACCCATCATCACTGTAGCGGCATGAATCCATGGATACATCGTCATCGCAGCGGCCGTAGTAATGCCCCCCATTGATGTTCCTCCGACCCCAAATCTACGCTTATCGATCAGCCCATTGACATCTAAATCATCTTTAATATCCTGCAGCTCTTTCAAATTTTGATATACAATCTCCCAGAACTTGAAATTCAGCTCTTGGGAGGACATCTCCTCATCACGTTCCCCGTGATACATACTGTCTGGTAAAATAACCCGATACCCCTGTTGAGCCAGCAAATAAGCTTGAGGCAGGTTATGTTCCTTAGCAGATGTGAAGCCATGAAAGTATGTAAATACCGGTAACGGTTCCTCTTTTTTCCTTGAATCCACAACCGTTAATACTGGAATACTCTTTATAGTTTCCCGATAAATTCCAATCATTTTTCTCTATCCCTTTCTTAAACTTTACTTTCCTTTAAAATACTGCTAATAGTAGTAAGATACAATGTAATCGTAACACTGCACGTATTCATTGGAAAGTGTTTCATTTTACTCAAGGGGAGAAATTCTTTACATTTCACCTTTTTACCAGCTAAACTAAATATACAAATGAGGTGAAGGTTATGAAAGAAAGACATTTAATTGCTTTAGATTTAGACGGCACATTATTAACAGATGAAAAATCGATTTCTGAACGAACGAAGAACACGGTCCTTGAAGCCATAGCACAAGGCCATATAGTTTGTATTGCTACCGGCCGCCCGCACCGTGCGAGTATTGATTATTATAATGAAATGGGGCTCAATACCCCGATGGTTAATTTTAATGGGGCACTTATCCATCACCCTAAAGACCATAGATGGGATGCGCTGCACTCTCCTCTAGGTATTCGCACCGCTAAGAAAATTATTCACCAATGCTACCAGCTTGGTGTGAAGAACATATTAGCTGAGGTAAAAGATAAGGTGTATTTGGATCGGCAGGATGAAGAAATTATGAAGATCTTCCATAATAGCGATGAACATCCAATTAAGATCGGAAGCCTTCAGAACAACTTGCTCGAAGATCCTACTTCCCTTCTAATTCATCCTGAAGAAGATAAAATCCAGGCATTAAGGAAAGAATTGGACAACCATGCCTCTCTTATTGAACATCGCAAATGGGGAGCTCCATGGCATGTTATCGAAATTGTTAAAGCAGGGCTTAATAAGGCAGTAGGACTTGAAAAAATCGCGCGTTACTATCATATTCCTAAAGAGCGGATTATCGCGTTTGGCGATGAAGATAATGATTTGGAAATGATTGATTATGCCGGCGTAGGAGTAGCCATGGGAAATGCGATTGATGAATTAAAAAACTTAGCTGACTATGTTGCTGATACGAACGAGCAGGACGGAATCAGTGAATTTCTAACCGATTATTTGAAATTAAACAAACAAGCCATGTAATGTAATAATTTTCATGTATAAGCAGATGGCAGTCAGCCATACTAAGCTTGGACGCACAAAGCGTTCAGGCTTTTTTTATGACAGGAGGACTTGTCATGGAACAGCAAAAGAAACAAGAAACCAAAGATCGTCGCTGGACAGAGGTTCGTCAATTTGATGAAAGCAAGATGGAGCCAAAAAGGCTTACAGAAGCTGACCGTAAAGAAGTCGAATCCCAGCAGCATACTGTAGGAGGGTTCTAAAAATGGCCAATTCCCTTTTTGAAAATGCACGTGATGCGGTAAGTCGTTTCAAACAAAAACGTGATGGTTCTCAACCCGCTAGTCAAGAAGATATGCAGGCAGCCAAGCAAGCGATCCAATCTGCATATAGCCAATGTTCTCAAGAAGAGAAACAACAGCTACAGCAATTGGAACAGCAGCTTGATAATGAAAACCAAAGCATGCGTTAATAATGGAAGAGATCAGACCCTCATGGGTCTGATCTCTTTAAATTTATCCTAAAGACGGAAAAAAGATCGGTCTATTGACGGAGTTATCTTTTCTCTGGTTAGGGTAATATAACAGTAATATCTCCCCTAATTATATTGCAGAGAAGTCCCTTGCGGCTAGTGCACCGCATGGGACTTTTTTGTTTAGGTTAAAAGGTTTACCTGCAGGCAAGTCTTAAACTCCCTGCATACAACAAGTGGCCAATCAGCCAAAGGAAGACAGCTGCTCCACTTGTTAATGAAGGAGTCTGTTTCACAGCCAGCAAAGTAAGAGGAATGTAGGAAAGAGCGGCAAGAAAGGCTAAACCCCCAGCAGTTACCCAGCGGGTGATTGTTTTATTCTCACTCATTTTAGCAAGCAAATAAGCATAAACGATTCCAATGGTCCAGGCAATACTCATATGGAATAACCATTCCATGAACCATGGCCATTCTATCCCCTGTAATAAAGGCACAAAGTCAACATTCATTAACAATGTATATACTTTCAAACCAGTTATCTCTTCTGCAGCCCACATATACAGCCCAAGAACCAGCCCAGACACCGTGCCCGCCCATAAACCCTTGGTAATCATATCATTCCCCCAAATTAATAAGCTTCCTGCTTCCTTAGCTCTCTTAGCAAATTCTCTAACACTTGACGAAGTTCACGATGATCGCCATCCAGCATACGGAAGTACAGAGCTCTTAAGAAGTGTTTACTATTATTAATAATGATTTCTTCTTTTGGGTTCGACCACCCTTCTCTCTCATAAATTAACGTTTCCAGCCATTTTATCCGATCTTTCTGGCTGATTTTATTAAACATGGTTAATACAGCCGTAACCATACGCTCTTCTTCATCAAACAAATAAGGCTGATCTATTAGAAATTGTGTACGAATGATCGGAAGCATACTCATGACTTCTTCTGATGTAATTTCCTCACAGGAGGCTGTCCAGTTTAAGGCATCCGCCGCATGGGCCATCGCATGGGCCCAGCCTTTGCCTTCCACATAAGCTCGGTGATCCGCTTCCTGCTGCATGTACTTTTTTAAGTTTTCCCAAACTCGATGCACTTCCTCTTCCTTTAGAAAAGGAGCTTCCTGATGCTTTCTTAAGATTGGAGAAATAAGCAGAACAGAGAAACTTCGCTTAAAGACCGCATCCTCCTCTTTTTTAGCTGAGCTAATCATATAGAAAAGATAATTCTTATTAAGAATAGACTGTAATATATTCTTTAACTGGTCATTATTATAATAGTTGTTCTCGATGAAATAGCTGAAAAGGTGGTGAATTAAATCATCACGCAGTATAGGATCCACAGCTCCAATCCTTTGCAGCATCATAGTGGTTAATTCCTGCAAGTTTAAACGATCCGGGATTTCATAATCCTGATCTTTAATTTGCTGTAGTGTATCGATGAGCCTTGTATCCATAATATCCCTCCTGAAAAGATTAGTTCATTGTATCATAACTACGTGAATTTCATATAAAGTTGATTGGTTTAGTTTAGCCAAGCGTAATTATCTGCTAGAATAGGAGTAGATGTTATAGAGGAGGATTTTTTGTATGTCTGTTAAAGTAGAAGAAACACCGAACCCAAACGCACTCAAATTCACTACCGATTCTTTGATTTTTCAAGGTGACGGCAGTGTTTCCGTTATGCCAGGGCAAACGAGCGAACATAAAATTATGAATGACTTAATGAATTTCGAGGAAGTAGATAATGTATTCGGCTTCCAAAATTTTATTACGGTAAACAAACTTCCAAATGCTGAATGGGAAACATTAACACCTAAAGTTGAAGGTTTACTAGCAGAATACGGCTATTAATGGAGAAAACCCTGAAATTAGGTGGGGTTAAACTTCATAATCTGCAGGTGAACGCCGAACAGTAGAATAGGAACGTTTCTTGGAAAATCAGAAGGCGAAGCTAGTGAAATCAGCGCACCTTCATTAAAAGTAAAACACAGAAAACCCGAACCGATCATTTAAAGGTTCGGGTTTTCTAGTGTTATCCCAGCCAGTTTCTTTTATTAGTTAAAGTCTTCTAATTGAAAATACTGAACATGAATAGGATGTCCATCTTTCGGGCTGGCTTCATAAAGAGTTAAATTTAAAGTTCCGTAGTCAGGAAGCTGGTCTTTAGGAATGTTAATCTTAATAGTAAACGCCCCCCACTCGGGCGCACCAGCTTCAGCTTGAACAGAAGTCGGTGCTACTTGCACCCGGTGCCCGTCCTCTACACTATAAAGAAAACCTGCTTCAAACACGCGAGCCTCTCCCTTTACCGTGTAACTGCCCTGCTCACCGGTGATCTCCACATTACGGAAAGCTTTAGAGTCTGGATCATTGACTTGTTCTTGTGAATCCTCGATGGTAAACGACTGACTGACTTGAAAAGGCTGAGCTTCAACAGGCTGATCATTAATGGACGTAATTAAGAAAGTGATCTGAGCGGAGTACTCTCCAGGCTCTTTTACTTTATTCCAAGTCTCTTTCCCGGGTAATACCTGCTTTCCTTCCAATTCTTTCGTTGTCAGCTGCTGCGTGAACATCTTACCATCAGAATAAGAGTAGACAATCTTTCCATCACTATTTTTCACAGTTACTTCATATTGCTGGCCGGAATTAAATCCTAGGATGAGTGGTTTGTCTCCTGTATTCGTGAGCGAAAAATTAAACACAACCTGACTGGAAGCTGCCTCTACCGTAGCATCCATAGATAATTGATCAATGAAAGCTTCCATTTGAGCAGCAGGCTCCTCGTTCTTGTCTTTCTCATCTTCCTTTATTTTCTCCTTGCCAGAAGGAGTGACACAACCGGCTAAAAGAATGATCATAACCCCCGCAGTAACTGCCAGAAGCCTTATCATAGCTTCACTTCCCTTTCGTATAATTTATTCTATTAGACGAACTTCGGGAAAAATAGTTACCCTGCTAATCATCTTTTCTAAAGAATCCAAATATACCCGTCGTTTGCACAATGTTCGTAAAGGCAGAAGGGTCCACCTCTGAGATAATATGCTGAAGATCATAGAGTTCATATCTTGTAATAACCATAACCAGCATATTTTTGTCTTGCTGAGTAAAGGCACCTCGTGCAGGAAGAGTAGTAATTCCTCGGACCATTTGGGCGTGAATTGCTTTTTCTAAATCGGCTGCTTTAGAAGTAATAATCATAGCTGTAAGCTTTTCATGACGTGTATGAACAGCATCAATAACTCTGGTCGTTACATACAAAGTCAATAAAGTATATAAAGCATTTTCTGGCTTATAAAGAAGGCCTGCAATAGCAATAATCGCACTATTAATGATCAGGAAGTAGATACCAATTGGCCGGTCTCTCATACGAGACAGAACCATAGCTATAATATCGAGTCCTCCTGTTGAAGCCCCCCACTTGAGCGTTATTCCTACTCCAATTCCTCCAATAACCCCGCCGAAAACGGCATTTAAGATAATATCATTGGATAATTGCTGAACGGGAATAACGGTAAGGAAAAAAGTAGTAAAAACTACAGATAGAGCACTATAGACTGTAAATCCTTTCCCAACCTTATACCACCCTAATATAGCAACTGGAATATTAAGTATAAACAAGATAATTCCTGTATTGATTCCAGGGATGTGCAGAAAATCTTGAAAAATACTGGTTAAAAGCTGGGCAACCCCAGTAAAACCACTTGCATAAACATTCGCTTTGATTAAGAATAAATTAAGTGATATGGCATTTAGTACCGCTCCAAAAATCACCACTATGATCCTTTTTAATTCAAACGCAAACATAGTAACCTCCTAACCGCTCGACCATATAGGTTTTATTTCTGTTTAAATTTAACAGCAAGCTTATTATAATAGTGTCCCTTAAACCACTTTAGTTAATCTCAGCAGATAAATCAATATATTTTGACTAAGCATCAGGATAAGCCTACACTATTTTTAGATGGAAATTTATTGAGGAGGTGAGAAATAATATGAAAGTTAAAATTCTTTGCGACTCTGCATCGGACTTATCTCAAGAAGATTTAGAGCAGTTTGGTATTGATATGGTGCCTCTCAGAGTAACTCTTCAAGGGGAAGAATACGAAGATGGGATTACCATTTCACCGAAGGAAGTTTACGATGCTATGAGGGAAGGAGCTGCTCCTAAGACCTCGCAGGTTTCTCCTCAAGCTTTTCGTGATGCCTTTATCAACTATGCTAAAAACGAGCAGCCCTTTGTATATTTTGCTTTTTCTTCAGGCTTGTCTGGCACTTATCAAACCGCAAAGATGGTGGAACAGGAAGTGAAGGACGAATATCCCAACGCCAAATTTGAAGTTAGGGATACTAAGGCAGCTTCTTTAGGTTACGGACTGGTTATTCTTCGGATCGCAGAACTTGCAGCAGAAGGGGCTTCATTAAAAGAAATCGTCGACACAGGCACCTATCATGCTGAACACATGGAACATATATTTACCGTAGATAATTTGGAATACTTATACCGCGGCGGCCGCGTAAGCAGGACCTCCGCCTTTGTCGGAAGCTTACTTAAAATTAAGCCGTTATTGCATATGGAAGATGGAAACCTTGTTCCTCTGGAAAAAATTCGCGGCTCAAAAAAGGTGTTTAAGCGCATGATTGAAGTCATGGCTGAGCGCGGAACCGATTTACAAAATCAGCGAATCGCTATCAGTCATGCCGACGCACGAGATACTGCAGAATATGTAGCAGACCTAATTCGCTCTGAATTTACCGTTAAGGATATTCATATTGATATGGTAGGTTCAACAATTGGCGCTCACGCGGGTCCAGGAACCATTGCCCTTTTCTTTTTAAATCATCCATATAAATAATATGTAACTCTTCCCCCCTTTTAATCGACTATAATTAAAAGGGGGTTTTACTAATGAAAAGTAACTTCAACCGAATCATGTGGATCAGTCTGCTTATTCTGCTTGCTGCCTGCACCCAGAATCAGAGCAGCAGTGACTCTTCTTCTATGGCTGATTCGGAAGCCATCAGCAGTGAGCAAAAGGTTACTGACTCATCCGCCTCATCTATAAATTCAGATGAAATGCTTCCGCCAGATAAAGCAGTCAATGATAAACCTCTTCAAGATGCTCTACTTATTCAAAAGGCACATGTCCAGCTCAACACGGAAGACTACGATCAATTCTACCGTACCCTTCAAACAAAACTCGAGAAATATAAGGCACACATCACTCAAATAGATATTCATAAATCTGCAAAAGGAGATCGGTCCGGAACTCTTACTTTACGCGTGCCTAAAGAAAATTTCCAACCTCTTCTAGACGGGGTAAGCCAGTATAGTGAAGTCACTTCTAAAGAGGTTTCCGCCAATGATGTGACTACAGAGTACGTAGATCTAAACTCCCGCTTAAAAGCTAAAGAGAAGATTGAGTCCCGCCTTCTTGACTTCATGGAAGGAGCTGAAAAAACTGAAGATTTAATTCAGATTTCTCAAGACCTCGAACGTGTGCAGGAAGATATCGAAGTGATAAAAGGTAAAATAAACTATTATAAAAATCAAACCGATTATTCCACCATTACTTTATCTATCAAAGAAACGAATGTGATCGTTCCTAAAATTGAAAACGACCATTTTAATACTTGGAAAAAAATCAAACAAGCTTTCGCTTCCTCCATTAATCACTTAACCCGCTTTCTGTCCAGCCTGTCAGTATTCATTCTTGGTTATTCACCGTTTCTATTTCTAGTGGGGGCAGTAATCTTTGCAGGATGGCTGCTTTACTCACGAAGGTCCAGAAGACAGCAGTGATGAAGAGTAATCTCTCCATAGTTGGGAATCCTTAAACCATAAATCCGATTTAGGAGGATCACTATGGCAGAAAAAAAACCGATTAATCCCCCTCAGCAGCAAAATCGTCAGCCAGGTATTGAATCAGAGATGTTTCCTCAGCCTAAAATTATTTCTGACAGTTATCAAGGAAGCAGCAAATTAAACAACAAAATTGCGGTAATTACGGGCGGAGACAGTGGAATTGGCAGAGCAGCTGCTGTTCATTTTGCCCGTGAAGGGGCAGACCTCGGCATTATCTACTATGATGAGCATGAGGATGCTAAGGAAACGAAACGAATGATCGAGGCAGAAGGACGAAAATGCTTATTAATTTCTGGTGATCTGGCAGATTTTCATTTTTGTACAGATGCGGCACAGCAAATTATTCAGCACTATGGTGCGATTGATGTGCTTGTAAACAATGCTGCAGAACAGCATCCTCAGCCAAGCATTTTAAACATCTCTAATGAACAGCTGGAGCGAACATTTAGAACTAATATATTCAGCTTTTTTTACATGACAAAGGCTCTGCTTCCTCATATGAAACATGGAGCGGCTATCATTAACACCACCTCCATCACGGCCTATGCAGGAAGTAAAGATTTAATAGATTACTCAGCAACCAAAGGAGCCATTACTTCTTTCACTCGTTCGCTGTCACAATCTCTGACGACTCAAGGAATAAGAGTTAATGCTGTTGCCCCAGGACCCATCTGGACCCCTTTAATTCCTTCTACTTTTGATAAACAGAAGGTTTCAGAGTTCGGTTCTAACGTCCCTTTGCAGCGGCCGGGACAGCCGAGTGAACTGGCGCCTGCTTACGTTTATTTAGCTTGTCAGGACTCCTCCTATGTAACCGGTCAGGTCATACATGTGAACGGCGGAGTTATTGTTAATGGCTGAATTATTTTACACAAAAAAGATCCGCAGTAGATAAACTGCGGATCTTTTTACAATGTTTCATTTCGTTGAGTTGATAGACGATGCTTAATATTAAAAGGCACGATGATACGCTTTGCCGGCTCGTCCTTATTTCTAACCTTTTCAATTAGACACTTAGCCGCCTGACTCCCTAACTCATAGATATGAATATCTACCGTAGTAAGCGGGGGTCTCGTTACCTCTGCTAAATAAACGTTATTGAAGCTTACGATAGAGATATTTTCAGGTACTAACATCCCAAATTCCTCTAGCATGTTAATCACTCCAATGGTCATCAGGTCATCAGCAATGACAATCCCAGTCGGAGGATTTTCCAACGAAAATAATTGGTGGACTGCATCCCGGCCACCGGATTTCAAGAACTCTGTATGAACACGATAATCTTCTCGAATCGGCAGTCCAGCTTCTTGCAGCGCCACCTGATATCCTTTTAGGCGGTCAAGGGTAACGACTAAATCTGTAGAACCTCCAATAAAGGCGATACGGTCATGGCCTAGCTCAATAAGATGATTGGTAATTTCTTTCCCGCCGCGAATATTATCATTATCTACATGGGTAATCTCATCCACCCGATCAAAGGGCTTCCCTATCATTGTAAAAGGAAACTCTTTTTCCAGCAGAAAATTCATAACAGGGTCATTAATTTGAGAATAAAGCAAAATAATTCCGTCCACCCGATTCCCATAAACCATTCGTTCTACCCCTTCAAGCATTTCCTCATCTGTTCCCCCGGTTGACAGTAACATCGAATAATCAAGACTATGAGCAATCGCACTTATTCCTCGTAACACCTCTGGAAAAAAAGGGTTCTGCAAGGCTTTATCTGCGCTTGAAGACATAACTACTCCGATGGCTTGTGTAGAACGGTTGGCCAGACTTCTTGCGTTTACATTCGGATGATAGCCCATATCTTTCATGGCCTTTTTTACTCTTTTTTTCGTAGCTGGACTGATTCGAGGATGGTCCGCAATCACCCGGGACACCGTAGACGGAGCTACACCTGCCGCACTGGCCACGTCCTTAATCGTTACTGCCATATAGTTCACCTTCTAATTATTTAATGGTTGTAAGTATGGTTATGAAGATTGAAATCGCTCTCATTTCACAAGTGCTGCTCCTATTATACCATTAGCTTCTAGACTGCCCTGTTTAAAAGCTTTGCATAATCACGAGATTTATCTTCTAGTGCTCAGTTGTTGTTTTTTTATTTTTTATACTTATGATGGTAACAGCTAAGACAAACAATCCCAGTACTCCCCCTACAAATCCAATGAAGAGCCAATTATATCCCTCATCTTCTTCAACGACAAATACATCTGCAGTTTCCCTGTCCATTCCTAGTTTATAACTGCCATCCTTGCTTTGACGAACAATCCCATCTAGTAATAGACCTCTTAGCTGCTGATTATCCGGGAGATCCTTAAGAGATTCCGCCCGTGTTTTTGTGTCATTGTTTATGGAAATAATCATCGTATTGTCTTTGTAAGTTCTCTTAAATATGGCAAATCCCTCTTCGTTAAAAAGCTCTTTAAAATCCCCTTTAGTCAAGGCAGGATATTGTTTCTTCATCGCATTAAGTTTATCGAGCAGCTTAGTCAGATCGTCATCAGAAGATTTGAAATCCATCATCTTGCGATTATCAGGATCTTCCCCGCCATCGAGAGGAACCTCCGTTCCATAATAAACAATAGGAATTCCAGGGGAAGTAAACATATAAGTTAACCCCAGCTTTAACCGAGTAACTGGATTCTTTTTATTTTGAACAGCTAAATGGGTGAACCTTACATTATCATGATTATCAAGAAAGTTGCCCAGCACTTTCGGTGACTTAAAATAATGCTGGCTGCGTTCCCAAACCGTGTACAGCTCATTTAAAGAATTTCCAGCATCAGAAAAGGTCTTAGAAGCTTCCTTATAAAATGGATAATTCACAAAAGAATCAATTCCTGTCTTTTCATAATCGGCTATGTAAGAAGGATCTTCACTCCATACTTCTCCTAATAAGAAAAAATTCTTTTTCGTTTCTTTTACATGCGCGGCGAATTCGGACCAAAATTCCTTAGGAACATGTTTAACTGTATCCAGCCTAAATCCGTCCACATCCGTTTGATTGATCCAATAGTCTGCAGCATCAAAAAGGTAGTTTTTCACATTTGGATTTTCAGTATTTAAATCTGGCAGTCCAGATAACCATCCATTTTCCAACTCGCCCTGACTATCCCCCATAATAGGCTGTTCTTCATGGTACCAATCTTTCTTTGCAGGATCACTTACCCATGGGTGCTGGTCGCCTGTATGGTTGACGACAAAATCAAATATAACTTTCATATCTCGTTTATGAGCTTCTTTCACAAGACGTTTGGCATCTTCCATCGTACCAAAGTGTTCATCCACTGCTTTAAAATCTTTGATCCAATAGCCATGATAACCCTTCTTCTGATTATCCATGATGGGGGTCAGCCAAATGGTGGTAAAACCCATGTCTTTTATGTAGTCTAATTTATCAATAATCCCTTGTAAATCTCCGCCATGATAAGCTTTCGGGTCATCAGGGTTCACATCATAATCATTACTCGCGTCCCCGTTCATAAATCGATCAACCATAATAAAGTAGATACTTTCATCCTGCCATGCTCGTTCTTCTTTTTCGGCGGCACCTACTGGAAGGGCGCAAAAAAGAAGAAACGGGATGATCATGAATAAAGCTGCAAATTTCTTCATCTCCGCTCCTCCTTAACTTTTCTATATACGCCTATAAGATTATCCTTTTGTACCACCAGCCGTCAAACCGGATATAAAATATTTCTGTAACGATAAAAATAATATAGATATTGGAATTGCAATAAGTACCGCCCCTGCAGCAAACTTTGTAAATTCATTTCCAAACTGCTTCGAAATCATTTCAAACAACCCTACGGCCAGTGTAAACTTATCTTCTGATCTAAGAAGTATTCTAGCTAAGATAAAGTCTGTGAAGGGTGTAATAAAAGTGAAAAGAGCTATAACAGCAATCATTGGTTTAGCAAGCGGCATGACAATTTGCCAGAAAATCCGAAAATGACCGGCTCCATCCATCCTAGCTGATTCATCTAACTCTTTAGGGATGGTATCTAAATAACCCTTCATGAGATAAGTATTCATAGGTATTGCGCCTCCCGTATAAACAAGAACTAAGGCAAGATGAGTATCCAGTAAATCTGTTAATACAGCTAGAACATAAATAGCAATTAATGCTGCAAAGTTAGGAATCATTTGCAATATGAGAAAGGTCATTAAACCATTTTTCCTTCCAATAAAGCGATATCTGGAAAAGGAATAGGCAGTAAAACTTACTAAAGCTACTGATGCCACCATCGTTAGAACACAAATTTTCATAGTATTCCAATACCAAAGTAAATAGTTGCTTTTCTCCGTATTAAATAGATCCTTGTAATGAGCAAATGTAGCATCCTTTGGAATGACTGAAGATCCTGATAAACTATTTCCAGGATTAAGAGAGGAACCAATAATCCACAGAATGGGATAAAGAATAATGACAGCCATAATAATAATCACGACATACGACAACGTAAGGTTAATAATTCTTTGTCTTTTTTGATTCATATTACATCATATCCTCTTCTTGGAATGATTTTGTTCTTCTGAACTGCCATAAGGCAACGACGATTACGATAAGTGACAGAATCATAGTTATTGCTGCAGCTTTTCCATATTGCGCAGAAGTCATTGTCAGCGAGTAGATCCAAGAAATAAGAATATCTGTACCTCCTGCATTCTGTCCGCTTACAGCTGGTCCCCCACCGTTAAACAGGAAAATCACATTAAAATTATTAAAATTGAAAGTATACTGGGTAATAATGATCGGGGCAGTTGCATAGAGCACTAAAGGAAGTGTTATGTTTTTAAATTTTTGCCAAACAGTTGCCCCATCTACATTTGCCGCTTCATAAAGCTCGTTAGGAATAGATTGCAAAACTCCGGTTGTCATGGCAAATATAAACGGAAAACCAAGCCACGTTTGAATGAATATTAAGGCTATCTTCGTGTACAATGCATTTGTCATCCAGGGAATACTACCAATTCCAAAGACTGAAAGAATATTATTATTAATGGTTCCGAAGGTCTCGTTAAACATTCCTGCAAACACTAATATAGAAACAAAAGCCGGAACAGCCCAAGGCAGAATAAAAATAGTCCGGATCACCCGTTTAAACTTAATGCCCGGCTGATTCATGAGAACAGCTAGGAATATACCTAACGCCACTTGCAGAGTAGTCGCACCGAAAGTCCATACAATGGTCCAAGCGAGTACGTTGAAGAAGGTTTCTCTCCAAAGAGGTATTTTAAAAATGTCCACAAAGTTTTGAAATCCAATCCAATCCACTAAGTGAGCTGGCGGAGAGTGATAGAGGTCATAGTTGGTAAATGCCAATAGAATGACAAATAAGATCGGAAATACTACAACAAAGATAAGTAATAAAAATCCAGGAGAGATCATTAAGTATGGAAATCCGCTGCCCACCAGCGTATGGTATTGTTCTCTTACAGAGTTTGGCCGCTCATTTAAATCTCTTTGTTTTCCTACTTTATAGGCATCCTTTAAATTCAAGTAATAAATCCCAAATCCAATAAGTGTGACCAGAACCGCTAGAATCCCTTTAACTAGTAAAAAGATAGAATGATCAAATTCGGGATCGATCCCAAGGGTAACTAGTCCCCAAAAGCCATACTGCAGCAGGTTCCCAAATACTACAAAGAAGGATGAGGTTAATATTAAAAATACCAGTCCTTTCATCCATTGTTTATTATAAAATTGACCAATGCCCGGAATCACGGAAAGAGCGAGAGCTACTTTTCTATGACTAGTGCTGCTTACTTGTTCCCCCATGTAATATCTCCTTTCTAAAATCACAAAAAATGGAAGCAGCACCTCATCGTCAGGTACTGCCCCACCATTCATTAATTTTCTGAGTGACTCAGTTCAATTTGACTCTTAATCGTTTTTGCAGCTTCATTTAAAGCTTTTTCTGGTTCAGATTTTCCCGTAGCCACTAATTGCAGCGCTTGGGCCATTGGCTCCCAAACCTCACTTACTTCTGGAATATTAGGCATAGGGTTTGCACGCTGTGACTGAACAGCAACAGCTTTTGCTCGTTCATTTTCCGCTATAATCGGATCATCTATTAAAGTTTTGATTGGAGGAATCTCAGAAGTTTTTTCAAAGCGAATTTTTGCATTTTCTTCATTAGATATCCACTCGATTAACTTAGTTGCCCACTCTTTATGTTCAGATTGTGCAGACAAATGCCATCCTTTTACCCCAACGAAAGTCTGAGGATACTTACCGTTTGGAAGTTTAGGAAGAGGCGTCACACCAAAGTCAATTCCCGCGTCATCTAGAGCTTGATAAGCCCAAGGACCGTCCATTGTGGAAGCTACTTTTCCTTCTTGAAAAAGCCCGTCTTTTGCGGAGCCGCCATTTTCGCCTATAATTCCAGAAGGAAAAATATTCTCATACCATTTTTGGATATATTGCGCTCCTTCAATAGCTCCTTCATTATTCACCCCTAAATCTTGAGGGTTTAACTTGCCATCTTGGCGATTAAACACATATCCGCCATACCCCGCCATGATTGCGTTTCCGAAGTAGAAGTTGTCCCAGAGAGCTAGGAATCCATATTTATCTTTTCCGCCAAAATCCTTTGAAAAATTATAAAGGTCCTCAAAAGTTTCAGGTGGTTCAGACATTAGATCCTTATTATAAATAAATACTGGAGTTTCAGTAGCTTTTGGAAGGCCATAAAGTTCTCCATCATACGTCTCGGCTTGAATAGAAGAATCTGTATACATATCTGTGACAGAGGATTCTACATCTAATGGTTCAATCAATCCTTCAGTAGCCAACTGACCAATTTGGTCATGCGGGAGTGTTAAAACATCAGGGCCAGTACCAGCAGGGCCATCCAGCCGCAGCTGTTCACGCATTTTCGTTGCCATATCAAGTTCTTTAAACTCCACTTTAATCCCATATTTTTCTTCGAAACTTTTAATTGCTGGTTTAAGGGCTACCCCTTTGTCTTTATCTTCCCAGATTACTAGTTTTTCAGGTTTATCTTGAGAATCGGCAGAATCTCCTGATCCTTCACTGGAACTATTTGCTTCTTTTGAACGATCTGGAGCACAAGCTGCCATCACCCCAATTAAAAGTAGCGCTGATAATAACATCCCTAACCATTTCTTCATGAATATTCCCCCTTCAAATATTTACTGCTCATTATGTATGAAATCGATGCAACAGGAAAACGATTGCACACATCACGATTTTTATTATACAATTTTTAGCATTTAATGCAAGCGGTTTCATAAAAATACTTTTATTTCTTATTTCTGCTATTATAAAGTTAAAATGGATTATACGTATGTTTTTTTGAATACATGCGTTGACTCTACCTCCTATATTATATAGTTTAGTAGTATATAATATTTTTTAGAAACGAGCTTATTTTAATGCAATCGTTTGTTCAGAAAGGATGAATTTAATGATAAAAGAAGCCATTTACCATCGACCTGGTAACAATTTCTCCTACGCTTATGATGAAAAGACGATTCATTTACGACTGCAGACGAAAAAAAATGACGTCGATCAAGTCACTCTACTATACGGAGATCCTTATGATTGGAAAGAAGATAAATGGCAGACTTATAGAAAGGTCATGTCCAAGTCAGGCAGCGATGATTTGTTTGACTATTGGTTTGCCTCTGTAGAGCCCCCTTACCGCCGCCTCCGCTATTCGTTTATAGTAGAAAGTGAAACAGAACATACGGTCTTTACGGAAAGAGGATTCTTTGATGAGCCACCACTTAAGGATATTGGGAACCACTTTTGTTTCCCCTATTTAAACGCGGCAGATGTCTTTCAAGCACCTGATTGGGTAAAGGATACGGTATGGTATCAAATCTTTCCGGAACGCTTTGCTAATGGAAATTCTGCAAATAATCCTGATGGCACATTGCCTTGGGGGAAAGCTGCACCTTCCCCTTCAAACTTTTTTGGTGGAGACTTTGAAGGTGTGCTCGAACACCTCGATTATTTAACGGAGCTTGGAATTAACGGGATTTACTTTACTCCTATTTTCACTGCTTATTCTAACCACAAGTATGATACGATCGATTACTTAGAGATTGACCCTCAATTTGGAGATAAAGAAATTTTCAAAGAGCTTGTAGAAGCCTGCCACCATCGCGGCATTCGCGTCATGCTGGACGCAGTCTTCAATCATAGCGGATATTACTTTCCGCCATTTCAGGATGTTCTCGCGAAAGGAAAACAATCCCCTTATTGGAATTGGTTTCACATATGGGGAGATGAAATTCACACCGATCCACCTAATTACGACACGTTTGGGTTTGTAAAAAGCATGCCCAAATTGAACACAGAGAACCAGGAAGTGAAAAACTATCTGCTTACAGTCGCGCGATATTGGGTTGAAGAATTTGATATTGACGGCTGGAGGCTGGATGTTGCAAATGAAATTGACCATGCCTTTTGGAGAGAATTTAGAAAAGAAGTAAAATCAGTCAAGCCTGACGCTTATATTCTTGGAGAGATCTGGCATGACTCCATGCCCTGGCTTCATGGGGATCAATTTGATGCGGTTATGAACTATCCGTTTACCAATGGAGTCATCAATTACTTTGCTAAAGGAGACCTGTCTGTTCAGCAATTTAAAGATATCATTGTTAAAGTGCTTCATATGTATCCTGAAACGGTGAACGAGGTGTCTTTCAATTTACTCGATAGTCACGATACGCCGAGAATTTTGACGCTGGCAGGTGAAAATATCCACAAAGTTAAACTTATGTACTTGTTTCAGCTTTCTTTCGTCGGTACACCCTGCATTTATTATGGTGATGAAGTAGGCATGAAGGGTGGAGCAGATCCAGAATGCCGTGCCTGCATGGTTTGGAATAAAGAACAGCAGGATCTAGACCTTTATCACTTTATTCAGCAGCTTCTTCAATTGCGGAAAGAAGAAATCGCATTTGGAAACCACGGATCTTTTTCTTTCGAAGGAGCATACGAAAATGTGCTTGTTTATCACAAGCAAACAGAGGAACAATCCTTACTTTTCTGCTTAAATAATTCAGAGAAAAAAGAGCAGTTCTATCTTCCTTTTGAGCCTGTCCGAACTCTTCTTAGTGACGGTGAGACTCAAATCATAGATAATAACCTGGAAATCTTGCCACAAGGTTATATTGTAATCGAATCCAATAAAAGGAAAAACCGCTCAGGAACATCCTGAGCGGTTTGCTGTATTAGTTTAATTGAATTCGATAGGATGTCAGCCAGTAGTCCACCTGACATAGATAGGCAATAAGCTGCGGTCCGGTCATAAGCTGGCCAAACCAAGGTGTCTGAATGGAGTTTCCTTTTGATTCTGTTAATTTTCGCACCTTGCTGCGATCAAACAAATCAAATAGCGGAGATTGAGTATTTGCAAGAATTTCTTCCATCCACGCACAGACTCCATTCGTATAATCCGGATGGAACGTTTTCGGATAGGGGTTTTTCTTCCGGAATAATACCCGATCTGGAAGCACTCCGCGCAGTGCTTCGCGTAGTAGTCCTTTTTCCTGATCTTTGTAGAACTTCATTTCCCAAGGAATATTCCAGGCGTATTCCACTAATCTGTGGTCAGAAAATGGTACACGGACTTCTAAACTTGCTCCCATACTCATCCGGTCTTTACGTTCTAATAACGTCTGCATAAACCAGTTCATATTTAAATAGAACATATACCTCTGCTGTTTAGCAGCTTCGCTTTCCCCCGCGAGCAGAGGTGTTTCGTCTAATGTTTCCTGGTACCTTTTCAGCATATGGTCTTCCACATTGAACTGATTTTCCAAGTCATCGCGCATTAAACCGACTCTTTCATTAATGGAACGGATCCAAGGAAAACCTTTTCTTTCTTTATCTTCCTTCCGGTAAAACCATGGGTACCCTCCAAAGATTTCATCGGCACATTCCCCAGATAGAGCTACCGTTACATGCTTCTTAATATTCTCACAAAACCAAAGCAGAGAGGAATCAACGTCCGCCATTCCTGGTAAATCACGCAATTCAACCGACCGTTTTAAGCGATCTACCAGTTCATCCGAGGAAGCTTTCATAACTAAATGATGCGTTTGATTCTGCTGGCTGACCAGCTTTATATATTCTTCATCTCGATCTGGCTGAAAGGAATTTCTTTTAAAGAATTTCTCCTGATCTTTGTAATCAATAGAAAATGTATAAAGAGGACTAAGCTGGTCTTTCTTATACTTTTCAGCGGCAATAGCTGTAATGGCACTGGAATCCAATCCTCCTGAAAGAAAAGTACCTAATTTAACATCAGAGACCAGCTGCCGATTTACAGCATCGAGAAACAATTCTCTTACTTTCGCTACCGTATCCGTCCATGAATCCTTGTGGGGTTCACTTTTCACATTCCAATACCTGTCTGTAACTAACTTTCCATTCTCCCACCATGCCCGGTGACCGGGGCGTAATTCATTAATATTTTTAAATATTCCATTTCCCGGTGTACGTGAGGGCCCAAGAGCAAGCACTTCATGGATACCTTCCCGATCTACTTTAGCCTCTACATCAGGATGAGCAAGAATCGCTTTCATTTCCGAAGCAAACATCAGTCCGCTGGAATGATCACTATAAAACAAGGGTTTTACCCCTAAACGGTCACGCGCCAAAAAGAGTCGTTGTTTTTTCTCCTCCCAAATACTGAAAGCGAAGATGCCGTTTAAATGTTCTACGCATCCTTTCCCCCATTCCATATAACTGACCAGCACTACTTCTGTATCGGAATGAGAGTTAAAGCTCCATCCCTTTGACTTTAAAGAATCTCTTACCTCATCGGTATTATAAAGTTCTCCATTATAACAGAGAACAAAACGCTCATCACGAGCTTCTCGAACCATCGGCTGCTTTCCACCCTGGGGATCCACAACAATTAACCGCTGGTGACCAAAGGAGGCGGCTCCTTTTATCCACTTCTGGTAGTCATCTGGACCCCGATGACTTAAGGTAGCCGCCATTTTATCTAATACCTTTTCTTTTTCATTTAATTTATTCTTGTAATCGATCCAGCCCACGATCCCGCACATCAGCTTCACCATCCCTTGCCGCTTGAAGTGATCGTCCCCTATATTCAGCTTCTCTGATGGAAAGCTGCAGGGACGAATAAAAAAACATCATAACTGATTATATGCAGGAAATGAAAACCTAATGAGAAAAACATTGACTTCTTCATTGATAATGATTATCATTGTTAATAACAGCCATATCCCCAATGGCAAGATCTACCCCCCTAGCCAGTCGATGAAGAACATAGGAAAGAAGCACCGGGCATTCATGCTCGGTGCTTCTTTCTAATTCAAGAGGGTTTAAAAGTTATTAAGATTCCGCCCTCTTCCAAATCAGTTTAGTATTTTGTTCTTGACCATGAATAAACACAGGCTGACTATTAATAATTAGGCGCTCATCTAGGAATTGAATGTACCTCGGCTGGTTATCTCCTGCCCAATTCGGGTTTAAGCTCACTTCCATTTGTTGTTCCACCATACCTTGGTCTTCAAATATCTGATAGGAACCTGAATAGGCAAGGTAGCCTTTAGCTGCTGCGATCATAGCATTATCCGGTCCTTGATGAATGTCCCCACCAGCATACAACGGCCTTCCTGAACTCATGATTTGCACGGACATAAATCCCTCTGCAAGAAAAATAGCCATTCCTGTGGCATCAGCTCCAAGTGGATAGGTAACATTTCCTCTTGAATCCATTACCTGATAACTCACTAACTCCCAGGCACCTGGAAGCATTTCTTGTATAGTTAATCTCTTGTTTTCCATACATCTACTACCCCTTTTTCACTTCTCATTCTCATTAGTATCAAGATTTAATCTTCTTAACTCCTTTATTACTCTTTACATTTTAACAAATTTCACGAAAGTTAGGATGGTGAACACCTTGAACGTTGAATCGCGGATAATTCCTCCTTTTATTTACGGGATTTTCTATTCGAAATTTTTTCTATATGCTTATCTTCTCCTCTCCCTCTTTAAAATAGTTTTAAATTGGGAAAAATTATCTTTGACTCTTCATCCAATTAGATCTAAAATTAAATAGTTCCAATATGAACAGTTCCTAATTGAATTATACTAAAGGAGTGAGAAATGAGTATGAAAAATGAAGATAACCTTCCCCGAGGCATTCAACTGCTGCGAGGATTCTCAAGACTAAATAAAAATATCGCACAATTTGTCCAGAAAACTGCAAGCATGAACAATTTATCCGTACCTCAATACACCATTTTAATCACCCTTTCTCTCGAAAAGGAAATGACCCAAAAATTAGTAGGCAAAAAAACTTTTTTACCAAAAAGTACGCTGAGTCAGTCGGTAGATGGCCTAGTTCAAGCTGGGCTTCTCCATCGGAAACAAGTCGAAGATAATCGCCGGGAGGTGCAGCTTTCCCTTAGCGAACAAGGGTTAGAACTCCTTTCGAGAATCCATTTGCAAGAAGGTAGCATTCACCAAATAACAAATTCTGCTGCAGACCTGTTCTCAGAAACACAATTTAAAGAATTTTTGTCTTCGCTTCAACAGCTTTCTATCTTTTTTGAAGAGCAAACATCGGAACAAGGGGATGATCATACATGATCAAATTATTAAAACATCTATCCGTTTACAAATGGATGATTATCGCTGTTTTCGTTCTTATTTTCCTACAATCAATGGCGAATCTTTACCTTCCCACTCTTATGTCTGACATTGTTGACAAGGGGGTAGTCGTGGGTAATGTTTCGTATATTTGGAAGATTGGTGGAGTCATGCTTGCTGTTTCTGCTCTTGGAGCGATTGCATCTGTAATAGCGAGCTACTATTCCTCTAAAGCAGCGATTGGCTTAGGGAGAGACGTACGAAGGAAACTTTTTTATCATGTTGAGAATTTCTCTCTCCAGGAATTTGATGAGGTAGGAACCGCCTCTCTCATTACCCGGTCTACAAACGACATTACTCAAGTTCAGCAAGTGACCATTATGATGCTGAGAATGATTATAGGAGCTCCGATTATGCTGGTCGGCGGGATTATTATGGCGGTTTTAAAGGATGCCAAGCTTGCTCTAGTCATTGTGCTGATCATGCCTGTCCTTATTGGATCCATCCTGTTAATTCTCTACAAAGGAATTCCTTTGTTCCGGACGGTGCAGAAAAAACTGGACCGCTTAAACCTTATCTTCAGAGAAAACCTCACGGGAATTCGAGTAATCCGTGCATTTAGCAGCGAAAAAGAAGAAAAAGAACGACTTAAACGAACAAATAAAGAGTTAACAGATGTATCGATTAAAGTAAACAAAATCATGGCGCTTATGATGCCTGTCATGATGTTAGTTATGAATTTAACGGTTGTTTTAGTTATTTGGTTCGGCGGAATACGTATTGACCATGGCGGTATGCAAATTGGTGATCTAATGGCTTTCATCCAATACGTCATGCAAATTATGTTCGCATTAGTTATGGCATCCATGATGTTCGTTATGGTTCCTCGGGCAGATGTTTCCGCAAAACGAATAAACCAGGTTTTGGAAATGGAACCGGCATTTGGAGATAACGGTGATCAACAAGCTGATCGCAGCAAAGGAACTCTTGAGTTTGACCACGTGACCTTTCATTATCCAGGAGCTGAGGAACCAGCATTGTCAGAGATTAGTTTCACAGCAAATCCCGGTGAGGTTACGGCTATCATTGGCGGTACAGGATCAGGGAAATCTACCCTGGTTCAATTAATTCCACGCTTTTATGAAATATCTAACGGCGCGATTCGTGTGAATGGAGTGGATATTAAAGAAGCTTCTCAAAGGGAAATCCGCTCTAAAATTGGTCTGGTTCCTCAAAAGGCGACGCTTTTCTCTGGAACCATCGCTGAAAACATTCGGTTTGGTAAAGAAGAAGCTTCCGAAAGTGAGCTCGTCCACGCGGCGCAAATTGCACAGGCAGAAGAATTTATTAACAAGCTTCCAGACGGTTATGATTCAGAAATCGAGCAAGGCGGATCAAATTTATCCGGAGGTCAAAAGCAGAGGTTATCTATTGCAAGAGCGCTGATCAGGCAGCCAGATCTATATATTTTCGATGACAGTTTCTCCGCTTTGGATTATCAAACGGATGCTCGCCTCCGTTCCGCTTTAATGGAAGAAACAAAAGAAGCAACGGTGGTCATTGTCGCTCAGCGTGTGAGTACCGTCATTGATGCAGATCGGATTATCGTTCTAGAAGAAGGCCGTATTGCAGGCACTGGCACTCATGAAGAGCTGATTGAAACGAGCGATGTTTACCGTGAAATTGTTAAGTCACAGCTCACAGAGGAGGAATCAGCATGAGTAACCAACGAAGACCTCAACGCGGAGGACCGGCGGGATTTGGCCCTGGCGGCGGGAATATGATGATGATGGGTCAAAAGCCAAAAAACTTCAAAGCAACTTTAAAAAGACTCATAGGTTACTTGAGACCTCGCAGCAAAGCATTAACGGCCGTTTTCTTCGCTGCGATATTAAGTACAGTCTTTTCGATTGTCGGACCTAAAATTATGGGTACTGCTATAACTGAATTGTTCGAAGGCGCTTATGATAAAATGAAAGGCGTCCAGGGGGGTGGAATTGACTTTCATCGGATTGCACAAATCTTATTCATATTAGCTGGACTTTATGTAATTAGCAGTATCTTCAACTTTATCCAGCAGTATATTATGTCCAGCGTCGCCCAAAAGACGGCCTATGACCTTAGGGAAGATGTAAACCAGAAGCTGGAAAAACTGCCGCTGCGTTATTTTGACAGTCATTCTAACGGGGATATTCTCAGCCGTATGACTAACGACATCGATACGATCAGCAGTACACTGCAGCAAAGCTTAACTCAGTTTATCACCTCAATCGTAACGATTGTTGGGATTGTCATTATGATGTTATCCATAAGTCCTTTATTGACTTTAATCTCGATCGTGAGTCTGCCACTCTCCATTTTTGCGATCAGGCCAATTTTAAAAAGGTCCCAGAAATATTTTGCAGACCAGCAGCGAACACTAGGTCAATTGAACGGCCATATTGAAGAAATGTTTACAGGTCATCAAGTCGTTAAAGCCTTTGGCCATGAAAAGAAAGCAGGCGACGAGTTCGACGACGTTAATGATGAATTATATCAAGCAGGCAGCAAGGCTCAGTTTATCTCTGGGATTATCATGCCGATCATGACCTTTATAGGAAATATCAGTTATGTTTTAATCAGTGTGGTAGGCGGGATACTGGTAACACAGCGGGCGATATCGATTGGTGATATCCAGGCGTTTATCACTTATACACGACAGTTCACTCAACCTATTACCCAAACCGCTAATATCGCGAACATCATCCAATCTACTGTCGCTGCAGCTGAACGAGTATTTGAACTGCTTGATGAGAAAGAAGAGGAAAAAGAAAATGCATCCCAGCATATAGGTGAAAAATCCGGCACCGTCACTTTCGAACACGTGGACTTTGGGTATGAGAATGATTTACTTATCGAGGATATGAACATAGCGGTCCAGCAAGGACAGACCGTAGCAATCGTTGGTCCTACCGGAGCTGGAAAAACGACGCTTATTAATCTGTTAATGCGCTTTTATGAATTGAATGGCGGCAGCATTAAAATAGATGGGATAGATACAAGAGAGCTATCCAGAAGCGAACTGCGTCAAAACTTTGGAATGGTTCTTCAGGATACCTGGCTGTTCAACGGAACCATTAAAGAAAATATTGCTTATGGTAAAAAGGACGCAACCGAGGAAGAAATTATTTTGGCTGCAGAAATGGCCCATGCGGACCATTTCATTCGGACTCTGCCAGAAGGCTATGACACGATTTTAAATGAAGAAGCATCCAACATTTCTCAAGGCCAGAAACAGCTGATAACCATAGCTCGGGCCATTTTAGCAGACCCTTCGATTATGATATTAGATGAGGCTACCTCAAGCGTGGATACCCGGACTGAGGTCCTGATCCAGCAGGCCATGAATCATCTAATGGCGGGGCGTACCAGTTTCGTCATTGCCCACCGCCTATCTACAATCCGTGACTCTGACCTCATTCTCGTCATGGATCAGGGCACCGTTATCGAACAAGGCACACATGAAGAGCTCTTAGCTCAAGAAGGTTTCTATTTTGACCTGTACAATAGCCAGTTTTCTAAGAAAGCCGCTGGGTAAATGCAAAGAGGGAGCGAATGCCGCTCCCTCTTTTACATACATAATGTTGTGTGAGCCTCACTTCTAGTTAAAACCATCTTTCTTCATCATTTGTCAATTGAACAATAGAGGGATATATAACGAACAAGCTTGTTAAGAGAATTAAAATAACAACGCCTGCTATCCAATCTGGGATATGGAATAGGAGTAAAAGAAGAAGCACTATTGGCAAAACGGGCACTAAAGAGTAAGAGATTTTCAATGACCTTGCTGTAAAATATAGTTTCTGTCCACATTGATCACACACCAATGGATATTGTTTCTTCCCTAACGTTTCCTTAATAATGTACCAACGTGATATGCGGTTGCCGCAAGAGCTGCACTTCTTCATATTCTCCCCCTCTCTAAGATTGCATGCCGTTTCAGGCGCAATGAGGTAATAGCTCCTTGTTCGTTCTACGTTTCATCTATAAAAATTCATTCCCCATGAAATCTTGCCATCATTACGGTATTATAGAATTCCCCATCCGATAGCTGCTTGTCTTTCTTTAAAATACCTTCGATTACAAAACCAAATTTCTTATAGAGATTAATAGCTTTATCATTCGTTTCCATGACATTCAAAGTTACTTTCTTAATTCCAGCTTCATCTGCCCAGTGAACAGTTTCTCGCAGCAAATTCCCCCCTATCCCTAATCCCCAGAATGCTTTTAAAATAGCCAAGCCAAATTCAGCTTTATGGGCACTTCTCTTCAACACTTTCCCTTCACATCTGGAATAGCCTACAATTTCCCCATTTACTTCTGATACTAAAAAAAGATTATTTCCCCGCTGTGCATCTTCCTTTATGAGTTGTTTAAAAGCTTTTTCATCGATATAATCTTCCCCTTGTTCTCTATCTAAGTTCTCGGTTTCCCCGTCAATTTTCAGTCTGATTTCAGACAAGCGCTTAGCATCCTCTTCTCGTGCCGATCTAATCCAGTATTCCACTTCATGATTGTGAAATTGTTTATGTTGTAGTTCCAAGGTAGATCTCTCCTTCTCTCATTTTGCGCTTGTCAATTATCCTTCATCTTCTTTAATTGGATAAGCAAATGCTTCACCCTTACCTTCCCGCAATGGTTGTTTTCTTATGGACCCTAACTAAAATCAGAATAATTCTATAAGATTTTACGATTGACGGTAAAATCAATCCCTAATAAAATTGTGTTCAGATTTTTAGAGGAAGGTCTCTATTATCATGACTTTATTATGGAAGGGAGGAGTTCGTCATGCTTTATCGTTCCTTTGTTTACCTGGCAGGAATGCTCATTAATTTCTTTGGAGTTGCGCTCTTGATTAATGCTTCATTAGGGGCTGGA
Organism: Halobacillus rhizosphaerae; assembly: GCF_046719735.1. NCBI lineage: Bacteria > Bacillati > Bacillota > Bacilli > Caryophanales > Bacillaceae > Halobacillus > Halobacillus rhizosphaerae. The sequence continues at coordinate 8,615 of NZ_JAUTWQ010000005.1, read as the reverse complement.
TTTTGGACATCATTTTTTATCGGTGTCACAGACCACCTCGGTTTTACGGTAGGATTTTGGTACGGTACATTTCAACTCATCATCATTTTCGTTAATGCGAAATTAATGAAGCAGCGGCCCGAACCAAGGGCAGTTGTTCCTGTATTTTTAGAAAGTATTACTCTGGATTTTTGGCTGGAAGTCGTTTTTAAAAACGTAAATCTAACTTCAGCACCTTTTGTATTGCAAGTATTAACTTTATTAGCAGGGGTAGTGATCATTGGGCTGGGGGTCGCCATTTACATTCTGCCTCAGTTCCCGCGTGCACCTGTGGATCAGTTATTCTTAGCCGTCAGCGCTCGTTTCAACTTAAGCATTCAGTCTGGACAAACAGTAGTAGCAGTAATCATGACGTCTCTTGCCTTGTTGATAGGTGGACCTGTAGGGCTTGGAACATTAGCTCCTATGTTATTCCTAGGTCCAGTTATCCAGCTTTGTTATATTAGAGCCTACCCGCTTTATTATAAATTTCATCCTGACGGAGAACGCGTTTATCAAGAGGCTGTCTAAATGCTCTTGGTTAGACAAATCGAATGGCACGGTAAAGGTTTAGTATAGTTATGAGCTCCCTGACAAAGAAGAACTTCCTATTTCACGGGAGTTCCTCTTTTTTAATTGGGCTTATTTCATTAATGGACCGTTTACTAAAATACCTATATCAACATTCACTTCTAGTATGTATTCGCTGCTCAAGCATCGCAATGATACCTATTGGAACTCCGAAAATAATATACACAGTTAATACAGGAATAATTCCTTCGGTAGTCATGGTGTTATTTAGAAGGATAACAGTAAGCAAAAATAGAGTTATAAAAGTAAAAAACAAGCCTATTCCCTTTTGTTTTTTATGAAAAGCAGATATTCCATTCACTACAGTACTTCCTGTAGCCAATCCCAACATTATTTGTATTGACGGAGATACTAGTAATTCACCATTATGTGTCATTAAAGCTAAACTTGAAAATAGCGCTGTCGTAGTTCCAAAAATAATTGAAAATAGTTTTTTAAACAAAGTATCCCTTCTTTTTATACAACGTCTTTCTCTTTTTGATTCATATCTTTGTATCTTTCATTATCTTCCTTTGCCCTAGCCTGGTTTTCAGTTAAAGTCGAATTCTGTGTAAATCTTTTCTATGTACGATGGTTAGAAGTTTGTTTAAGACAGAAAAAATGGTTTTGTTCCTTGTGCTTCGCCTATGCAGTGCCTCCCTTGCCTATATTAAATGAGCCGAAATACAGGATCGCTGCTATTCCTAAAGATAAGAAAGCAAATAACGACCAGATATAAAATAAAATTTGCCCGCCTACTGTAGGTGAATGATGTATTAATAGGTTAAGAATCAGAAAGATGATTCCCCAGAAGGAAAGATAATATGCAAATCTTTTTGGTCTGTATTTAAAAAAGTGATAGCCAATAAGGAAGATGATATATACACTGCTTAAGACCATAACTATAGGAAAGGCAGGCTGAAACTTCGCGGCATATACAAAGTAATCAACTTGTGAAATTTGATCCCTGCTTTCCACTCCCCCGTGAAGGATGTGCGAAATCGGGGTCGAATAATTCCATTCCCAGGGTTTCTGCAGGAGGGTACTTCCCTCATACCAAGCAACTAGTGTGGAACCCGTGAGTAATACAATTAAAATAGAGAACTGTATTAAAATCAACACATGAATCCCCCTTAATACATTAAATTCAGCTTTGTTTATTCATAATTTAATGGGATATTAAAGTTTCGAGATATCTCTGAATAAATCTTTAACTTTCGCAGACTTTAGTTAAGTGTTTCTTGATTAATTTGACGTTTGTAGTAACTTCTATCTTGTCATTATGTCTGCCATAGATATTGAAAAAATTAACTTTTCCCACGTTCTCGAAATATCGGTTCCATTTAAACATTTTAAGGAACATTTTGAATGTGGGTTTATAATTTGATTTTTCTAATCGGAGTTTTTGTTTAATAAACCTCTTTATAATACGATAGGTTCTTATTGAATATCTTGTATCTAAAAAAATGATCATATCTGCATTATGCAAACTGTTGCTTACCCAATCTTCATTGTGAACTCCTTCAATTATCCAACTTTCAGATAGTATTATACTATTTAGATACTCTTCTCTTTCTTGTTCAGTTCTTCTTATATCTCCAGACTTTTTCCGTATCCAAACTACATTATCTAATTCGTAATATGGTATATCTAACTTTGACGATAATTCTCTTGCTAAAGTCGTTTTACCACTTCCGACAGAGCCAATAATATGTATCTTTTTTGGAATTGCCATTTAAGAAAAACCACCTTTTGGATGCTCATTTGTTCTTCAGTGTAGACCCGAGGAACTCTGATCCCGTCCGCTATACCGTCTGGTTTGTAATAACAAAGTCAGCTACTTTATATCTCTCTTCCCCACTAGTTAAACACTTGGTTTCGAGATATTATCAATTTAAGCTTTAGCTAGCGATCATTAACATCTATTTAACTTTCGATTTCATAAGAGTATCAGATTCCCTTATACTATCGATTAACCACACTGGACTTTTAGGGTGTTTAATTATTTCATCAGTTGTCATCCAATATACATGGTCAACTTCATCTGGACTTTTAACAAATGGAGCACCGTCTGCTAACTCACATAAGAACACAATATCAATTACCTCACTACCATCATCCAATTGAAAAGAAGTGTTTCTAACATACTCCATCTTATCTCCTACTTTAATTCCGACTTCCTCAAAAAGTTCCCGCCTTAAAGTTCGCTCCAAAATATTTCTGGAGTTTCCTTCTTTTTCAACAGTGCCGCCCACAAGCGACAGAAGTCCTCCAGCATGTTCTTCTTTTTCACTTCGTCCAATTATTAACCACTTATTATCTTTTTTAACAGCTGCTTCAACATTAAGGTAAAACATATATTTTGCCTCCTAGTCATATTGACAAACAATGTTTTTAAATAGGTTAGTCAATATTTTAAAATCTTTTGAGCATCAGTAGGAAACTGTGGAGTTATATCCACCTTAGAGACTCTAACTTTACTCATTTGAACCACTCCCTAGAAATATTTTAAATACCGTTTTCTCTAAGAGACCTTTAAGAAGTTAGCTGTAAAGGCAGAATACTAAATTGAACAATCGCCCCAGGTTGTTTTAGACTCGAAGTCAAGATACTATTGGAAAACTAAAACAAGAGGTGTTTACGATTTGTCTCTACGTCCAAACTTTCCTGTTATAGGAAGAGTGAAACCGCCTATCGTTAAGCCTAGTACAAGTGCCCATTCTATTTCACCAAATATGAAGTATCCGAAGAGAATAGCAGGGACTGCATAAGTAAGTGCAGAGATAAGACGATCTTTTGTTCTTTTATTCATCTTACAATTCTCCTCCTACTACTTATATTTAATCCAAACTCTTGTTCCATTTTTCTTTTGAATACATGGGGGGTAGAATAGTCGTTTTACTACTCTACTTCGAGTTATTTCGAATAACATTAATACAATATTGTCTTCTTTAGGTCATCTAAGATTGTTTGGTTATTAGGAGTCATTTGAGGTAAAGAATTTAGTTCAAAGAAACGTAAATCGCTTGTCTCATCTAGATCTACTGTAGGTGTACCTTCGTATTTTTTACTTATGTAGATAACGTTAACAAAATAGACTTCGTCTCCATTTGGGTAAATGTAATGTTGAGAGTCCCCAGAATAAATATTAAAAAGCTCTAGATCCTGTACTCGTAAACTTGTCTCCTCAAATACTTCTCTTTTAACAGTATCTTCTACTGCTTCTCCAACTTCCACTGCTCCTCCAGGGTGAGACCATTGATGGTTATCCTTTCTATGCTGCATTAATACCCGATTTTGCTCATCTAGAATTAGACAACCTGCCACGCTAACAACGAGGGGCATAGTTCCAACTTTTTTACGTACTTTCATAATATAGTCAGCCATGGACACACTCCTTTCTATTCATAAAAATCTATATACTTATAAGAATTAATACGATCTTGTAGGGTACCACTATGAAACTCAATTTTATGACCATCAGGATCTGTAAAAATTAATCATTTTTTTCACGACTATCTCTTCTTCAATTTGACAGAGTGTTTATATTCCTATCCATTAACTCTTTGTATGGGTGTTCAAAGTCATTTTGTTCAATGGAAAGGGCTATGTAAGTGTAAGACTTTGAGATTTCTTCAATAGACCCGTTAAAACTACATCCCATTATTCCCTTTCAAATATCATCTTTTTATTAGGAGATAAAACATTTTCTTGTTTAAATAGTTCTTTATCATTTATGCTAATCCAATAAAACTGTATATTACCGTCAAAGTTCACTTCAACTTGCCAAGATTCAACGCAATCCATTCCGCACTTTTTTACAAAGTCAGTTGACACCACCCTTATAACAACATTTATTACTTCCTCTTTACCAGGGTGAAAAGCAAAAAGGTTAGTAATATATCTTTGATGTAAGGGTAATAACCGAATAACCATCTCAACTGAATGACTTTCAAATAGTTGGTTTTCTATTTTTATAATTTTTTCCGAATCACCTTGAATTAACCGTATGAACGATTCAAAATACTCTACTTTTTTGAAAGAACCTTTTCTAGAAATATGATGTGTGTATGGTTTAAATGTATCTTTGGAAAATATTGATGTTGCTTCTATATCTCCTAACAAATCAGATTTCAATATTTGACTCCTTTTTATCATTTTTTTGGATTTATATACTTCTTTAGTAATTCTTTCAGTCGTGAATCCAACTTGTTTTCTTAAGTTTCTTTCTTGGATTATTACTACCTTCTTATCCACTATATTCTTGAAAGAAGACCACGGAACAGATGGATCTCCTGGTAAAATAAACGCCATTTTCCTCCCCCTTAATGCAATTTACTTCTTCACATTGTTGCTCGTTAGTAGAAAGGCGATAACTGTTGTGTAACTACCACTACCTAAACCGTAAGATTCAATATCAAGACACCGTTGATGAAGATTCGATTTTCAACTTTTTTAAGATAGCATCTACTAATTTAGAAACTGTCATAGCTCCATCCATGATAAAGTCTGCGTTAGGTTTTATTGTATCTTCCATTTCTAAATAGGCATCTCTTCCTGAAATTAAATAGAATTCTATATCATTTAGGATCTCAATAGACGCTGCATAAGGAAAGTCCCTTATCAATCGTCTCCCCATAGCTATATCTAATGGAGTTTCAATATAAATCGACAAATCAATAAAGTTTTTCAGTTTATCATTCTTATATGAAAACGGGTAATCCATTATTATGTATTCAGGGGGAACGTCTCCTTCTATTAACGACTTTAAATCTGCAATAAGAGGGTCCAAGTTCCACTGGTTGTAATCAGGACCCTCTTTAACCCATTGAGTTAGATCGTCCGGAGCCCCATGAAAATCATAGTTATCAAAAAACAATGTTTCAGCGTGTCTAAACCTGTTTCTCAGCTCCTTAGTTACTGCCGTTTTTCCCCCACCTGAAACTGAAGCAATTGATATCACTTTTGTCTTATACAATTGATTAACCACCCTCTCTATTGTTTAAAATTTACAGGAAATAGCCACTTGACGCCTTGAAATCGAGATAATGGACATTTTAAAAATTGCTGAAACTTGAATTAGGTTTTATTTGTGGTTTATTACCCATTTATTCATTTGATCACAAATATACTTCGGAGCTTCCCAATAGAGATCGTGAGAAACACCCTCAACATCAATGACATTTAAATTCATATACTGTTTTAATCTATGAATTTCATTATTTCTAACTAAATTGAATTCTTCGGGTATTGTGCTTTTAAGTAACAATACAGGAATTTCTATTCCTGATAGAGTATCATCAGATGGTTCATAGAATGTACATTTTACTAATTCCTTTGCCGTATTAGAGCTTACGATTAATTCTACCTGACCATTATTTTCTTTCATACTTTGTTTGGATAATCTTATCAAGCTATTGGATAATCCTGCATCCACAAGTTCATTTTCATAATCTTCCCAGGATGAAAATCTGTAATTGCTAATATGCTGCTCCACCTTCATCAATTCTTCTCTAAGAGAATTTTCAGGCATATGACTTGCTCTAATATATCCTCCATCCAATAATATCAGTGAATTTAAGGAATGTTTTTTAGCATAAGCTAACCCAATATATCCACCAATTGAATGCCCAGCAATATGTAAATTATTTAAGCCATAATGTTCTATAACCTTTTTTAGCCATTCTGTTAAATAGTCAACAGAAATATCACCATTATCATTAATAAGTGAGGAACCCCCATGACCGGGCAAATCTAATGCAATTACTCTAAATTCTTCACTTAACATTCTTGCTAATTCGTCAAAACTAATCCCCGTACTTCCGAGACCATGCAATAATACAATCGTTTGTTTTTGGTGATTTCCCCACTTATATATCTTTACTTTTAATTTATCTGCTAATGTTATTATTTCTGATAGCATTTTTACCTCCTGAATTGGGAACTGTCTTTGTCGTATAAGCCTCCGTTCTATAAGACTTGTATTCGAGATACTCTTATACTTTCAGCTTACTCGGTTGACGTAGAATATGTAATACATTTACATGTTTTCCATAACTAAATGCAAAATAGAGAGATGCTAAAAAAAATTATTACAATTAATCTTTAGCCAATCACCTTAACTAGATCGTCTCATCCAATTTCTGAATTTGTGATTGAGAAATTAAATATACATCCCCAATGATATCAATTGTGTTCCCCTTTATACGAACAGCACAATCTTTGTTAGACGCATAAATATTTATTTCTTCTGACAAGGGAGACAGTTCTCTTTGAACAAGCTCCATGTTGTTTTCAAGATCGAAGTGAGATAAAATGGAAATTTCGTCAAGGCCGATTCCTTTGTAAACAGAACTTACTTCAACTTCATCTCCAAAGTTTTTTGAGCATAACCATTTAGCGGACATGTTGATTGCACCAGCACTTGCGCCCATCACCACGGCTCTGCTATTTTTAATCCATTCCGATAATTTATATTCCATCAAAAAAACATTTTGATTAAGAATGTTTCCACCCAATAAGAAAATAACTGAAGCATTGTGAATTAACTTTTGGACTTCCTCCTTCTGGACGCGATAATTTATTAAATGATACTCATCAAACATAATGCCTGCCTGATCAAGCCATGACCGTTCAGTAGCACCATCATCTCCATAAAGAGATGGATTCGAGCTAATCATAACCATAGATTTTCTATCAGTGATATCCTCCTTTAAAACCTTACTAAGATTCTCAGGAAATAAATTTTCAAACCAACCTAAATAATAATGTGTTTTCATAAGTACCTCCCTTAGTAAAATGTTAACCATCATACATTCCCAGTGTTACTCTTACTGTTTTCTTTGCTCACTAGAACTAAAGTCCATTTAATTTTGTTCTTCAGCAAATGAGGAAACCAATTTATATTTGCTTCTTCTAATTCTCCTTGCTTTGAGCCGTACAAATTCGAGATTGTAACGGTAGGAGGAATAAAATCATAATTTTCACCAATACACCCCGATTATAAAAACACGAGAAAATTATAGAACCCATTAGAATTCTTTTCATATTTAATCCCCTACCTTTATACAGTAAACTTAGATAATATAAGTTTATCATAATTGGAATTAATTACCTTAATCGACATATTTCCATTACAACTTCTGTCAAATACATTAAGAAGAGGGCAATTATTCTGTTATAGAATTGGACACAGACTCGGGTCCGAGATATCTTAGTGTTTTTTAACTCTAGCACCCTTTAACGATTAAAATTTAAAGCTTAAATTCCATATCTTAGAAGGAGAAAGCTACTTACCCATAACACAATTGCAATTTGTGTTAGTAAATACATAGCAAATTCAAAGGTTGTGAGCTTTCTTTTTCGCTTTGTTTTTTTCAACTGCCTTACATAAAATAATGAACATAAGAGTAGTATAGCTATCGATAATTCATATATGTTTTCTAGAACGTTAAACATAAGAAGAGACTCCTCGATCGCAATTATAGTGAGAAAAGACGGCTATTATTGACTAATGTCCCTATTCTGTAGTAACTAGTAACTAACACAAAAACTGGCAGCTCCACCCAATTGAGTAAAAACTCAAACCTGCCTGATTAATTTATACATGAGTTAAAATATTGACTAGTTTCCCGAACGGATCTCTAACGTAGAAACGTCGAACTCCCCACGGTTCTGTAGTTGGTCCATATTCAAATGGAACTCCAGCTTCTTCTATACGAGTAAGAACTTCGTCTAGGTTATCAACTTCAATTGACAAATCAGGTACTGGTGTACCAGACCCTCCTTCAGATAAAAAACTTATTTGAGTAGCCATTTTCTCATTAGACCCATAGGTTGCAATAAATCCTAGGTCCATTAATTGATCGAGACCTAGGATTTTCTCGTAAAATTGTTTTGCTTTGGAAGTGTCCTGCGTTTCAATATTTGCAACAATTCGCTTGACTTTCATTCTTACACCCCCATGGTATTTTGAATTTAAGCTTTCTCGTTAATCCTCAAAATTGCCTTATGTAGAATAACTTCCG
>NZ_JAUTWQ010000048.1:0-2721 GCF_046719735.1 Halobacillus rhizosphaerae | reverse complement strand
ACCCGGGGAACTGAAACATCTCAGTACCCGGAGGAAGAGAAAGCAAACGCGATTTCCTGAGTAGCGGCGAGCGAAACGGAATCAGCCCAAACCAGAAAGCTTGCTTTCTGGGGTTGTAGGACACTCCTTTGGAGTTACAAAGAAGGAAGGTAGACGAATCGATCTGGAACGATCAGCCAGAGCAGGTAACAGCCCTGTAGTCGAAACCTTTCTTCCTCCGGAGTGGATCCTGAGTACGGCGGAACACGAGAAATTCCGTCGGAATCCGGGAGGACCATCTCCCAAGGCTAAATACTCCCTAGTAACCGATAGTGAACCAGTACCGTGAGGGAAAGGTGAAAAGCACCCCGGAAGGGGAGTGAAAGAGATCCTGAAACCGTGTGCCTACAAGTAGTCGGAGCCCGTTAATGGGTGACGGCGTGCCTTTTGTAGAATGAACCGGCGAGTTACGACCGTATGCAAGGTTAAGCCGCAGAAGCGGAGCCGCAGCGAAAGCGAGTCTGAATAGGGCGAATGAGTATGCGGTCGTAGACCCGAAACCGTGTGATCTACCCATGTCCAGGATGAAGGTCAGGTAACACTGACTGGAGGTCCGAACCCACGCAAGTTGAAAATTGCGGGGATGAGGTGTGGGTAGGGGTGAAATGCCAATCGAACACGGAGATAGCTGGTTCTCTCCGAAATAGCTTTAGGGCTAGCCTCAGAATAGAAAGTCTTGGAGGTAGAGCACTGATTGGACGAGGGGCCCCTATCGGGTTACCGAATTCAGTCAAACTCCGAATGCCAACGACTTTGTTCTGGGAGTCAGACCATGGGTGATAAGGTTCATGGTCGAGAGGGAAACAGCCCAGACCGCCAGCTAAGGTCCCCAAGTGTGTGTTAAGTGGAAAAGGATGTGGAGTTGCTTAGACAACCAGGATGTTGGCTTAGAAGCAGCCATCATTGAAAGAGTGCGTAATAGCTCACTGGTCGAGTGACTCTGCGCCGAAAATATACCGGGGCTAAACACACCACCGAAGCTGCGGATTGATCGTAAGATCAGTGGTAGGAGAGCGTTCTAAGGGCTGTGAAGTCAGACCGTAAGGACTGGTGGAGCGCTTAGAAGTGAGAATGCCGGTATGAGTAGCGAAAAAAGAGTGAGAATCTCTTTCACCGAAAGCCTAAGGGTTCCTGAGGAAGGCTCGTCCTCTCAGGGTTAGTCGGGACCTAAGCCGAGGCCGAAAGGCGTAGGCGATGGACACCAGGTTGATATTCCTGTACCACCTCCTTTCCGTTGGCACGACGGGGGGACGCAGGAGGATAAGGAGAGCGCGCCATTGGATGAGCGCGTCCAAGCAGTGAGACGGTCGGATAGGCAAATCCGTCCGGCAACGTCAAGCTGTGATGGGGAGGGAACTAAAGTACCGAAGCTCCTGAGTTCACACTGCCAAGAAAATCCTCTAGTGAGGAAAGAGGTGCCCGTACCGCAAACCAACACAGGTAGGCGAGGAGAGTATCCTAAGGTGAGCGGGAGAACTCTCGTTAAGGAACTCGGCAAAATGACCCCGTAACTTCGGGAGAAGGGGTGCTCCTCTGCCGAGGAGCCGCAGTGAAAAGGCCCCAGCGACTGTTTACCAAAAACACAGGTCTCTGCGAAGCCGCAAGGCGAAGTATAGGGGCTGACACCTGCCCGGTGCTGGAAGGTTAAGGGGATGCGTTAGCGTAAGCGAAGCGTTGAACCGAAGCCCCAGTAAACGGCGGCCGTAACTATAACGGTCCTAAGGTAGCGAAATTCCTTGTCGGGTAAGTTCCGACCCGCACGAAAGGTGCAACGACTTGGGCACTGTCTCAACGAGAGACCCGGTGAAATTATACTATGCGTGAAGATGCGCATTACCCGCGACAGGACGGAAAGACCCCGTGGAGCTTTACTGTAGCCTGATATTGAATGTTGGTACAGCTTGTACAGGATAGGTAGGAGCCTTAGAAGCCGGAGCGCTAGCTTCGGTGGAGGCGCTGGTGGGATACTACCCTGGCTGTACGGACATTCTAACCCAGGGCCGTGATCCGGTCCGGAGACAGTGTCAGGTGGGCAGTTTGACTGGGGCGGTCGCCTCCCAAAGAGTAACGGAGGCGCCCAAAGGTTCCCTCAGAATGGTTGGAAATCATTCGCAGAGTGTAAAGGCACAAGGGAGCTTGACTGCGAGACCTACAAGTCGAGCAGGGACGAAAGTCGGGCTTAGTGATCCGGCGGTACCGTATGGAAGGGCCGTCGCTCAACGGATAAAAGCTACCCCGGGGATAACAGGCTTATCTCCCCCAAGAGTCCACATCGACGGGGAGGTTTGGCACCTCGATGTCGGCTCATCGCATCCTGGGGCTGTAGTCGGTCCCAAGGGTTGGGCTGTTCGCCCATTAAAGCGGTACGCGAGCTGGGTTCAGAACGTCGTGAGACAGTTCGGTCCCTATCCGTCGTGGGCGTTGGAAATCTGAAAGGAGCTGTCCTTAGTACGAGAGGACCGGGATGGACACACCGCTGGTGTACCAGTTGTTCCGCCAGGAGCATAGCTGGGTAGCTACGTGTGGACGGGATAAGTGCTGAAAGCATCTAAGCATGAAGCCCCCCTTGAGATGAGATTTCCCCTTACGCCAAGTAAGTAAGATCCCTCAGAGACGATGAGGTTGATAGGTCCGAGGTGGAAGCGTGGTGACACGCGGAGCTGACGGATACTAATGGATCGA
>NZ_JAUTWQ010000047.1:0-6377 GCF_046719735.1 Halobacillus rhizosphaerae | reverse complement strand
TTTTTTATAAGTGTCCATTATTCGGGTTATAGTTCACACATGAGAAGCGGGCTTTTTTTATCCTTCAGCACAATCATAGCAAAGTACCATCTGCTCTTCGTCGACCACTCCATTAAGAAAACCATCTTTACAATAGATTTCTTTCCCGCAATACGTACAGGTTCCAACAAATTCTTCCAAAAGTTTTCACCTCACTGTTACCTATTGTTTCGCTGTGGAGTATTTCTATTCCTTCTTTAAAGAAACCCATTAAATTATTTGATGAAAAATGAACTCTATGGGGTAGAGGGAAGAAAGTCGGTTGGCGAATCTTTTCGTTAATCAATAGATGTGATTCACGACAAAAAAACCGAACGATGATGGAATGGGATTGGTAACCTTTCCTCATCGTTCGGATTTAATAATGCCAATATGTCTCTTTAAATTAATCTTCTGCTACAGGGTAGACTCCATTTTCATCATGAACTTCTGTGCCTTTAATTGGAGGGTTAAATACACAAACCATACGCATATCCGTCTTGGCACGAAGGTAATGCTCGTCATTCGCATCTAAGGCATAAAGTGTATCCTTCTCGATCGGCCACACTTTGTTGTCTTTTAAGGTTTCAACTTCTCCTTCTCCTTCGATACAATAGACGGATTCTAAATGATTTTGATACCAGATATGAGTTTCCGTCCCTGCTTTGATCACTGTATCGTGGACAGAATAACCCATATTGTCATCTTTCACGATGAGGCGGCGGCTGACCCAGTTACCTCCATCGACATTTTTCTCTGTATTCTGAATATCTTTTAAACTAATGGTTTTCATATATACGGCCTCCTATTGGTTAGATACTGGTTTCTTAACTAAGCTTTTAATGGAATCTTCTAAAATGTTTAATCCTTCTTTTAAATCCTCAACAGCGATGTTGATTGGTGGAAATAATTTAAACACTTCATCATCCATGCCGGCGGTTTCCATGATGAGACCGCGGTTAAAGGCTTCCTCTGCGATTTGGGCAGACAGACCTTCTTGGGCGGATTTTATTCCAATCATCAGCCCTCTGCCATACACTTCACCTTCTAAAGCTGGATACTTCTGCGTTAGTCCTCTTAGAAAATCTTCTACGATGCCTGCTTTGTCCTGGATGCTTTTCTCGAATTTTGGATCTTCCCAATAATCAAGTGCGGCTGTTGCAGTTACAAACGCATGATTGAATCCGCGGAATGTTCCGTTATGCTCACCAGGGGACCAAATATCAAGCTCAGGTCGGAATAGGGTGATGGCAAATGGAAGGCCATAACCGCTTAGAGACTTCGATAGGCACACAATGTCCGGCTTGATTCCAGCGGGTTCAAAGCTAAAGAATGTCCCCGTCCTTCCCACACCAGCCTGAACATCGTCAATGATTAATAGAATTCCATATTGTTTACAAATTTCATCTACCTTTTTCAGCCATTCCATACGAGCTGTGTTAAGACCGCCTTCGCCTTGAACTGTTTCCAGAATCATCGCTGCCGGAAGTTCTACTCCGCTGCCGCTGTTCTCCAGAAAGCTTTCTAAATAGTCAAGAGTGTCTCGCTCTTCTCCCACGAAATTGTCATAAGGCATAGTGACCGCGTGATGAAGGGGAATGCCTGCGCCTTTTCGCTTCGTTTCGTTGCCGGTAACGGATAGAGAACCGATGGTCATGCCGTGAAAACCATTGGTGAAACTAATCACATTCGTTCTTCCCGTCACTTTTCTAGCAAGCTTTAAGGCACTTTCTACAGTATTGGTTCCAGTGGGTCCAGGAAACATAATCTTATAATCCAAGTCTCTCGGTTCGAGAATGACTTGCTTGAATTTTTCTAAGAATGTCCGTTTAGCTGTCGATGCCATATCGAGCGAGTGGGTGATTCCATTATCTTTAATGTAATCAATAAGTTTCTCCTGCATATGCTCGTCATTGTGTCCGTAGTTCAAAGCCCCTGCTCCTGAGAAGAAGTCGATATATTCTTTTCCTGCTTCATCCCACATCTTGTGTCCCTTCGCTTTCGTAAAGACAGTAGGAAATCCACGGCAGTAACTGCGTACTTCGGATTCTATTTGAGAAAATACTTGCAGATCATTCTGAGTCATAATTGATGTCCTCCTTGAGAATGAGTGGGTGTTAAATCTATTGAAACGATTAAGAAAAAGGTCCAATTCTAAAGTTTAATTCTTCTTCATGTTCGTCACTTGGAAATAACTTATCTGAAAAGCGTTCCGTCACTTCGCAATCTGTATTATGCTGGCTGGCAATACCTTTGAATAGAGATTGGGAGGCTTCATTAGATGGAGTTACTGTGGCCTCGAGGTAATGAACGTTCTTACATGCTTGACGATTCATCAGTTCATTTAACAACTTCGATCCAATGCCTTTGCCACGCTGGCCGGCATCGACTCCTATTTGCCAAACAAACACCACATCAGGGTGATTGGGAGGGATTAAAGCAGTCACAAATCCTATTAGCTTACCTTCTTCTTTTGCCACAACGCATGTATCCGCGTAAAACTCGCACATCAGCACATATTTGTAGGCGGAGTTCTGATCAAGTGTGGATTGATCTACTAATTCCCACATAGCTTTGCCATCTTCCAATGCAGGAGTGGTTAATGTAATCGTTTTTTCCGTTACATCTTCAGCTGTAGTCCTAATCATTGGTTCTCCTTTCTGATCCAAATAATAGTGAAGCTCTTGGTACGACATATATAATATAAAGTCTGGAAAAAATAAGCAAACCAGCTAAATGCGCTTATAGCAGGCTTTGAGGCACTGAGTCACACTCACCAGTAAAATGGAGGGAAATGCTTAAGTATAGGTGGGATTTCTGACAATTCCAAACTATTCGACAAATAAACTAAATGGTTCTCAATTAAAACCTTGATAGATAAAGAAAGAGGAGAAGTAATTTCTTTGGGCGGAATCGAAACAAGCAGCATATTTCCTATTTCTTAACAAAAGGATCTACATGGAAACAGGGAGAACGATCGGAAGAGAATGTCTTTATACCCATTTTATTATTTTATTATTCTGAAAAATAAATCGGTGGTATAATTATGGCAAGGATTCCCTTAATTGGTTTTACCTACTTATTCATAGAGGAGGAAAAGTCATGAGTGAAGCAAAGCTGATTCCGTATCGAATAGAAGAAGTGATGGAAGCCCCATCAGAAGTACCGGAAGGCATTCAATTAATTGAAGCACCCGCTCTATGGGAAAGAACAGAACAAGGAAAAGGAACCGTTGTAGCTATTATTGATACCGGCTGTCAAACCGACCATCCTGATTTAAAGGGCCGGATTATTGATGGTAAAAATTTTACCACCGATTATAACAGTGATGAATCTAATTATAATGATAATAATGGACATGGCACGCACGTAGCGGGAACGATCGCTGCCATTGAAAACGGCGAAGGAGTAGTAGGCGCTGCACCCCAATCAAGCCTGCTCATCTTAAAAGTGCTGGCAGGTTCCGGCAGTGGAAAATTTGAATGGATCATCAACGCTATTGATTATGCGACAAATTGGACAGGACCTAATGGAGAAAAAGTACGCGTGATTTCTATGTCTCTAGGCGGCCCCACTGATATCCCTGAACTTCATGAAGTGATTCAAACAGCCGTGGAAAAAGATATTTCCGTAGTCTGCGCAGCGGGAAACGAAGGAGACGGCCGTGAGGATACTGACGAATTTGCTTATCCTGGCTCCTATAGCGAAGTGATTGAAGTGGGAGCTATCGACTTTAATCTTAATATTGCAGATTTTACGAATACAAACCATGAAATTGATTTGGTTACACCAGGAGTCAATATTCTCTCTACTTATAAAGGCAGCAAATATGCGAAGCTTTCCGGGACCTCCATGGCAACCCCTCATGTATCAGGAGGACTAGCTTTACTTATCCCGTTAGTAGAAGCACAATTTGGAAGAAAATTATCAGAAGCGGAAATTTATGCACAATTAGTCAAGCGAACTCTTCCGATCGGACATGCTAAAACAGCCGAAGGGAATGGAGTACTAGCGCTGGCACTTCCTGATAAGGTGGAAAGTTTGTTGAAAATTTATAACCATACGTGGAGGCAGAGCAGCAGTTTGAAAACGTCTAAAAGTAAATAAGAAATTTGTCGATATTACCCAGGAAATAATTCAAGTGAACATACAAAAAGCCTCTGGAAATGAGAGGCTTTTTGTTTTGTGAACAGATTTTAATTCACGATTTCTGAAATTATTTCATAAGAGCGGAGACGTGCTTGATGGTCGTAAATTTGTGAAATGACCATCATTTCATCGGCCTGGGTTCGATCTAAGAATTCCTGAAGTTCTTTTTTTACAGTTTCTGGACTGCCGATAATGGAGGACCCCAGCTGTTGCTCAAGAGCTGCTTTTTCTTGAGCCGTCCAGATCTCTTCCATATTTTCCACTGGTGGCTGTAAAGGTAGGTTAGTGTTACGAACCAAGTTTAAAAACTGCTGCTTCAAGGAAGTTGCTAAGCGTTGGGCTTCCTCGTCGGTCTCGGCCGCTATCACATTAACTCCGACCATTGCATATGGCTCAGCCAGCGTTTCTGAAGGCTGGAAACGACTGCGGTACAACTCTAAAGCCGGAAGAGTATTGTTTGGAGAAAAGTGGCTGGCAAAAGAGAACGGCAGGCCAAGTTCTCCTGCGAGTTGAGCACTAAATCCACTTGAACCTAACAGCCAGATAGGAATATCAAGACCTTCTCCAGGAATGGCTCGAACATTACTCATCCCCGTTTTTAACGAAGGATCAAAGTAGCCGCGTAACTCCTCCAGTTGTTCCGGGAAATTATGACCGTTACTTGAAGAATCTCTTCGTAAAGCTTGTGCCGTTATCTGATCGGTACCCGGTGCTCTTCCTAATCCTAAATCAATGCGGTCCGGATATAGCGTTTCCAGCGTGCCGAATTGTTCAGCAATCACTAGAGGGGCATGGTTTGGCAGCATAATCCCTCCTGAACCAACTCGGATGGAAGACGTATGAGCGGCAACGTGGCCGATAAGCAGCGAAGTGGCAGAACTCGCTATAAAAGGCATACTGTGATGCTCTGCGAGCCAATAGCGCGTATACCCTAGTCGTTCAGCATGCTGGGCAAGGTCAATCGTATTCTTATAAGAATCAGCAGGACCACCTCCAGCAGTAATTGGAGCTAAATCTAAAACGGAAAATTTAATATCCTGCAATTGTTTATCGCTAGTCATCATTTCATCTTCTTTCTTTAAGGAAATCGTTTATCTACCAATCGTTTCTAAAATTACAAGTTCAGTTTATCAAGGTTCTTTCGGGTTTCAAAATAATATGTTTGGTAAGAAAAATGTCAGTGAAACTAGTCAGTTGCTCTTGAAGTGAATATTCAATCTCCATTACATAAAAATATGATTGTATTTTAGATGCCGGCTTTCCCAAGGCGTATCCATACTTGTTCTGTAAAATGTAAACCTAAAAAATATTAAGTTGACAGTTTGAGAAATTTCGGATAATCTTTGGTTACAGACGATACATAAGAGGGTGTTGAACTTGAAATTAAGAACAATGGTATATGCAGCTATGTTTGCTGCAATTGTAGGAGTTCTCGGCTTGCTTCCTCCTATTGTCACTCCATTTACTCCGGTTCCTATTACAGCTCAGACTTTAGGAGTCATGCTGGCAGGATCTATTCTTGGTGCAAAGCGCGGGGGACTGAGTTTGCTCGTTTTCGTACTTCTAGTAGCGATTGGAGCACCTTTACTGGCGGGTGGCCGTGGCGGTATTGCGGTATTATTCGGCCCTTCTGGCGGGTATATTATGAGCTATCCAATAGCAGCATTTGTGATCGGCTACTTAGTAGAAAAGTTCTGGAAACGGCAAAACCTTGGTTTATTGATTCTCTTTAATGTGTTCGGCGGGATCATCATTGTTTATGCTGCCGGCATTACCTATCTATCTTTTATTACCGGTACACCATGGGGAAAGGCTGCCTTTGCGGCCCTCATTTACTTGCCGGGAGATGCAGTGAAAATTATAGTTGCTTCTCTGCTGGCTAGACAGATCAATCGTGTTTATCCTCTCATTGAAAAAAGCAGATCATCAAGAATGTCTAAAGCAGCTTAATATCAAGGGTTTACCTTCCGGGTGAACCCTTTTTGCATAGGAAGTTATTAATGATCAACCAATGAGATGGTTAGGAAATGCGGTGCAATATCTGGCATTATCCTGAAACTGAGTCTTCAAGTAAAGTGCACGATTGTGTAAGACACGATTTCGAGACTTTATTGCGTGGTTAAAGCCCTGCGGTGGACGACTTACTTGTCTTGTTTGTATTGCGTCTCTCGAAATCTGCTCCATATCCGCTTAAGGTAGAGGAGGAGGAC
>NZ_JAUTWQ010000046.1:0-276 GCF_046719735.1 Halobacillus rhizosphaerae | reverse complement strand
GAAACTGAGTCTTCAAGTAAAGTGCACGATTGTGTAAGACACGATTTCGAGACTTTATTGCGTGGTTAAAGCCCTGCGGTGGACGACTTACTTGTCTTGTTTGTATTGCGTCTCTCGAAATCTGCTCCATATCCGCTTAAGGTAGAGGAGGAGGACGTAAAGCATTTATGGCTGCTAAAATTCCGATTTAATTGCGTGTAGAAAGGGAGAGCGACAATTTTCCTTCGATTGAAAATGTCCGTTCACTTTATATACAGCGGGGTTGGATGGGAAATA
>NZ_JAUTWQ010000045.1:0-7415 GCF_046719735.1 Halobacillus rhizosphaerae | reverse complement strand
TTTAAAATAGAACTTGAGAAATTCATCATCAACTATAATCACAAACGAATTAAATCAAAACTTCGAATGAGTCCTGTGCAATATCGTGAAAAACTTCAAGAAATAGCTTAATTACATAGTGTCCAAATATAAGGGGTCACTTCAGCCTTGCCTGAGGAAGCTCAGCGCATGCCCACGGAAAGCGAGTCGTCCCCCGCAGGACTTTAACCACGCAATAAAGTCTCGAAATGAATTTTTTCCTAACTCAAAGACTTATTGTCAAACATGATATTAGGAGGTATAACCGATGACGAAAATTTATTTAACGAGACATGGACAGACAAAATGGAACCTGGAAGGGAGAATGCAGGGTAGAAAGAATTCTGACCTCACTCCCCTTGGAGAAGAACAAGCCAAATGGCTCGGTCAATCCCTGCAAACTGTACCGCTTGATGTGATCATCACAAGCTCAAGCGGAAGAGCGGTTCAGACAGCTGAATGGATTAGAGGAGATCGGACCATTCCACTAAAGAAAACAGACCAGCTGCAAGAAATTCATTTAGGCGAATGGGAAGGAAAGAACCAATCACAAATCGAGAAATCTCAACCGCTTGAATATAAAAATTTTTGGGAGCAGCCTGAAACTTTTGCTGCTGAAGCAGGAGAAGATTTCACCCAGGTCATAGAGCGGACAAGTCAGGAAGTAGAAACTCTTGCACGTACATATGAAGGAAAAACGCTTCTTCTTGTCACTCATGCCGTCGTATTAAAATGTTTAATGACTTATTTTGAAAAGAAGTCGGTGAAGGATGTGTGGTCCGGCGCTTTTATGCATTCTACGGCCCTCAGTTTAGTGGAGAAACAAGGAGACGATTGGAAAGTCCATTTCCAGGGAGATATTTCTCATCATCAAAATTCATCTCATGCATAATAAAGACCGGTGCCGTGTGACGGCCCGGTCTTTGTTGGAATTCAAGCCCCGCGGTTTTTCACATTTAGCTGCGAATCACTTGATCGGATACGTTTCAGCCTGGCGATTGGTAAATACGTGTACCTCATCATAACCAGCAGAGCGTGCGAGCTCTATGGCTTCGGAGTAGCGGTGGCCGAGGTGGTCTGGTTTATGCGCATCGGAACAGAGAACGATTCCAATTCCTTCCTCCTTACAGCTCTTGAGAAGCTCGGGGTCCGGGTACATCTCTCCGACCGGTTTTCTTAAACCGGCGGTGCTGATTTCAATACAAGTGTTTGTAGAGGCAAGAGCTTTGGCGGCCCGTTTGTATTGCTGGCGGAGAAATTCCCGGTCATCCGGACGGTAGCCGAATACTTTGATCACATCGATGTGTCCCATAAAATCAAACAAACCAGATTCTCCTAAAGTAACGACGCGGTCAAAATATTGCTCATACACTTTTTTTAAGTCGCGCTTTTCGTATTCCTCGCGAAAAGTGGCAAGATCGATTCCCCATTCGTCTATCCAGTGGACAGATCCGATCACGTAGTCAAAAGGATGAGAATCAATAAAGGCTTTCATTTCTTTTTCTTTCCCCGGCATATAATCCATTTCGATGCCCATTTTAATAGGAAGATCAGCTTCCTTTGCTTCATCAAACATCTTTTGGTAAGTGTCGAAAGTCAGGGTGCGGCGGTTCTCTACCCAGGGGTTGGACAGAATGGGTCTCGTTTCTTCAAAGAAATAAGCGTGCTCGGAAATGCCCAGTTCTTCAATCCCTTCTTCTTTTGCTTTCGCTATGTACGTGCGAAGGTAATCAACATCCAAGTTCCCGGTCTCTGCCATGTGTACGTGGTAATCGGTGCGCATAAACATTCTCCTTTTCACTGAATGGATTTGATTCATCATACCAAACATCAATATCGCCGACAAAGGATTCTTTTCCTCTATCGTCAGGGAAGATGAAGAGAGGGGATGTATGTTAAACTAGTTAAGTTAGCATACGCGGGAAAAGTAGAGGTGCACGCGAAATGAAAGAAACTAGAAAAATCACCGAAGGGGCTTTAATGACAGGGATTTATTTGCTATTGTTGTTGGTAATTATTTTCATTCCTGCCATTATTAGTGTGCTCTTCATGTTTATCCTTCCTGTGCCATTTGTCGTCTATAGTTATCGCTACGGCTTCAAATCAGGAATTATTGTATTGATTGCAAGTACCCTGGTGTCTGTGATTATCGGGCTGGCTTTTGCTTTGCCAACGACTCTGCTTATGGGTCTCGGCGGTTTATTTCTAGGCGGAACGATGCACAAGAAACGTTCCCCTTATGAAACTCTTGCCATGGGTGCAGTAGGATTTATGATCGGATTTGCTGCTGTCTTCTTGATTTCTCAAGCCTTCTTTGGAGTGAATTTCACGGAGCAGTTTAACCAGATTATGGATCAGTCGATTTCCCGAGCGGAAGGAATGCTTGGAACCTTTGGGGGAAGTGATGCAGAGGATCGTCTTGACCAATTTAAGGAACAGCTGCAGAGGCTGCCTGATCTTATTCCGAGCATGCTAGCGATGCTTGGCGTAACGTTCTCCTTTATTAGTCAGTGGCTCAGTTATAAATTGCTAAACCGCGTGGAGAAGACGAAGCTTCAGTTTCCGCCTTTTCGTGAGCTGAATCTGCCATCTTCCTTGTTATGGTATTACCTCGCTGCTTTAGTTTTTGAGTTATTTATTAAGAATCAAGAAGGAATGTTGTATCTAGCTGCCGTAAATGTTTATACTATTACAGCCTTTTTTCTAGTCCTCCAGGGCTTTTCATTCATTTTTCAATTTGCTTATATGAAGAAAATGTCCAAGGCCATTCCGATTATTATTTTAATCGTTACCCTTCTTATTCCAACAATTCTAATGGAACTTGTGAGATTATTAGGTATAATTGATTTAGGATTTTCGTTAAGGAAACGTGTTCAGGGGAAAAAATAGTACGAGCTCGTAAAGATAGTAGGAGCTGAAAAAACATGCCTAATTTTTTTAAAAAACCAACCATGAGTGGTCACTTATGGATCATTTATTTAATCTCTTTAGTGCTGCTCGGTTTTATTTGGTATTACCAGTGGATGCTTGGTTTAATGATGACCCTCTTCTTAGCTGGGTCCATTTTTTACAGTGTCCGGACCGAACAGAATATGATCAATGAAACGGAAGAATATATTTCGACTCTTTCCTACCGGGTGAAAAAGGTGGGGGAAGAGGCGCTGCTTGAGATGCCAATCGGAATCATTTTGTTTAGTGATACGTTTACGGTTGAATGGGCCAATCCTTATATGAATAAGTTCTCTAAGACGGATTCCATTGTCGGGAAATCCTTGAAGGTGTTATCAGAGGATTTAATTTCGCAGATCAAGGAAGACCGCCATGAAGTATGGATCAGAGTAGGGGATTACCAGCTCCAGACGATCATTAAAAAGGATGAGCGGTTGCTGTATTTGTTTGATCGGACGAGACAAACGGAAATTCATAATTTATATGAAAATGAGCAGACGGTATTATCGATTATATTTCTTGATAACTATGAAGAAATTACCCAGGGAATGGATGACACGGCGAAGAGTCATATTAACTCGCAGGTCACGTCGATTCTGAATAAATGGGCGGGCGATTATGGCATTTATTTAAAACGAACGTCGCAGGAACGGTTTATGGCCGTTATGAATCATAAAATTCTTCAGACCCTGGAGAAATCTAAGTTTGAAATTCTTGATGATGTAAGGGAACTGATTACCGATCAGAACGTCCCGCTGACGCTCAGCTTTGGCGTTGGGATCGGACCGGTCAGTCTTCCGGAGCTTGGAGAACTGGCGCAGTCCAGTCTGGATCTTGCTTTAGGACGAGGCGGCGACCAAGTGGCCATTAAAGATGATACCGGAAAAGTCAGATTCTATGGCGGGAAAACGAACCCTATGGAGAAACGGACACGCGTCCGGGCCCGTGTGATTTCGCACGCGATGAAGGAATTAGTTCAAGAAAGCGAAAAAGTCTTGATTATGGGCCATAAATCTCCGGATATGGATGCGTTAGGAGCTTCAATCGGAATTTTAAAAATTGCGCAGGCGAATGAAAAAGATGCCGCAATTGTTTTGGATCCCGACGATATTGACACTGGCGTACAGCGTATGGTGGAGGAAGTAGAAAAAGATGAAGAGCTCTGGTCTTATTTTATTACTCCTGAAGATGCACTGGAAATGGTGACGAATGAAACCCTTCTCGTCGTTGTAGACACGCATAAACCTTCCCTTGTTATGGAAGAGAAGCTGTTAACGAAAACCGAGCATGTGGTCGTGATTGACCACCACCGCCGGGCGGAAGAATTCATTTCTGATCCAACCCTTGTATATATGGAGCCTTATGCCTCTTCCACAGCCGAGCTCGTGACTGAATTGCTCGAGTATCAGCCGAAGAAGCTGAAGCTGTCTATGCTTGAATCGACGGCCTTGCTTGCTGGAATTATCGTTGATACGAAGAGCTTCACCTTACGGACAGGCTCGCGTACGTTTGATGCTGCTTCTTATCTTCGGTCAAAAGGAGCGGATACCGTTCTTGTTCAGAAGTTTATGAAAGAAGATTTAGATGTGTATGTGAAAAGAAGCCGGTTAATTGAGAAAGCCGATGTGTATCGAGATGGCATTGCGATTTCCAATGGGGAGGAAGGGGAAGCATACGGCCCCGTCCTGATTGCTCAAGCCGCCGATACGCTGCTGACGATGAGCGGCATTGTCGCGTCTTTCGTCATTTCTTCAAGGAAAGATGGCCGAGTCGGAATCAGTGCCCGTTCGCTTGGGGATATCAATGTGCAAGTGATTATGGAGCGCATGAATGGCGGCGGTCATTTAACCAATGCGGCAACGCAGCTTGAAGACACAACGATTGAAGATGCACGAGCTTTGCTGCAAGATATAATTGACGAATATTTTGAAGGGGGAGACTCAGAATGAAAGTAATATTCAACCAGGACGTGAAAGGCAAAGGGAAAAAAGGTGAAATTAAAAATGTTTCAGACGGCTATGCCCGCAACTATCTACTGAAGCACAATCTTGCTGTTGAAGCTACGAAAGGTAATCTTCAGGCTCAAAAAGCGAAAGATGCCAAGCAAGAGCAGCAGGCTCAGGAAGAAGTCGAAGAAGCGAAACAGCTGAAGAATACGCTGGGCGATCTGGAAGTGAAGCTAGTGGCGAAATCAGGCGACAGCGGCCGTTTATTCGGTTCGATCACTAGTAAACAAATTGCGGAAGAGCTGAAGAAAGCTCATGACATCAAGATTGATAAACGTAAAATTGAGCTGGATGAACCGATCCGTACTTTAGGCTACACCGATGTACCTGTGAAGCTTCATAATGAAGTAACAGGGAACATTCGTGTGCATGTGGAAGAGAAGTAAGGATCCTTTTGAATACAAGGGGAGGAACAATTCGTGAGTGATGTTTGGAATGACCGCACCCCACCGCATAACATTGAGGCTGAACAGGCTGTCCTCGGTGCGGTTTTTTTAGAGCCTGAAGCGATGTCAACTGCAGCGGAGCATTTGCTCCCAGAGGATTTTTACCGGGCAAGTCACCAGCGGATATTTGAAGTGATGCTGACTTTGTCGGACAGGGGCGAACCTATTGATCTAGTAACGGTGACGACGGCTTTGTCCAACAACAAGGTGCTTGAAGAAGTCGGAGGTGTCTCCTATTTAAGTGATGTAGCGGACTCAGTGCCGACAGCAGCCAATATCACTTATTACACGAGAATAGTCAGTGAGAAATCAACGCTCCGAGGGCTGATTCGCACCGCCACAAATATCGTAACGAGCGGGTACGCGGAGGAAGAGGACATTGAAGATGTTCTTAATTCTGCGGAGAAAGATATTCTGGAAGTTGCTCAGCGGAAGAATTCAGGAGCGTTTAAAAATATTAAAGATGTGCTGATTGATGTTTATGATAATATTGAACAGCTTCACAACAGTGATGGCAATATTACCGGCATTCCGACGGGGTATCGTGATTTAGATCATATTACCTCTGGCTTTCAGCGCAACGATTTAATTATTATCGCGGCCCGTCCTTCAATGGGTAAGACGGCGTTTGCCCTCAACATTGCCCAGAACGTCGCCGTGCATACGGATGAAAATGTCGCCATTTTCAGTTTGGAGATGGGAGCCGATCAGTTGGTTTCCCGTATGCTGTGTGCAGAAGGCAACATCGATGCCCAGCGCCTTCGTACCGGTCACATGGAAGCCGATGATTGGAATAAGCTGACGATGGCGATGGGAAGCTTATCGAATGCAGGTATTTATATTGATGACACTCCTGGGATCCGCGTCAGTGAGATCCGTTCGAAATGCCGGCGCTTGAAGCAGGAGCACGGTCTTGGCATGATTTTAATTGACTACCTGCAGTTAATTCAGGGCAGCGCGAACTCTAAAGAAAACAGGCAGCAGGAAGTTTCCGAGATTTCCCGGTCCTTAAAGGGTCTGGCTCGTGAGCTGAATGTTCCGTTAATTGCTTTATCCCAGCTTTCACGTGGGGTAGAGTCAAGACAGGACAAGCGTCCTATGATGTCTGACCTTCGGGAATCGGGTTCGATTGAGCAGGATGCTGATATTGTAGGTTTCTTGTATCGTGATGATTATTATGATCAGGAATCTGAAAACCAGAATATTATTGAAATTATTATTTCTAAACAGCGTAATGGTCCGGTGGGAAATGTGGAGCTTGCGTTTGTGAAGGAATATAATAAGTTCGTAGATTTAGATCATCGTTATTCCGAGGCGGATGTTCCGCCTGCTTAACCGGCACCTCTCATGTCTTTTCCTAAAGACGTGCAGGGGTGTTTTTTTTATTGGATGTGAGAAAGCATACAGCGCAAAGCGTCCGTTGCTGGAGTAAGACTCAGGTTGGAGGGGAAATAACTCGGCTTGTTCCATCGCCCAGACACTCGAGACATAAGTTGCTCATCAACGGAATGAAAAATCACATTCCTTTTGATGAGCAGCTTATGCTGGTCGTGTCTTTCGGGGCGATTTCACATTCGAACACTTTCCTGCGGGGGAACTGGCAAGCCTCCTCAGTCGTTTCACTCCTTGTGGGGTCTCGCCTAGCTCCTTCTCCCGCGGGAGTCTCGTCATTTCCCATCCACCCCTGCATTAATTTGGATAACGGACTTGAAATAAGGTTGTTATTCGACTCCTGTGCAGGCAGACACCTTCTCAAGATGGCTCAAAACCAGATCTTACAGGTAAACACCTAATAACTATTTGGTCTTGAGTGTCTGGGTTATGGAACAAGTTGAGATGTCTCTTACACCTTATCTTTTAGGAATGAACTGCCTTATGCTGGACGAAGCGTTTATAATTTCTTAATCTCTTAGGTAGTAGTACTAAAACGATAAGGTCGTGATTTAAACGCAAGGAGGGCCGGGAAATTGCGAGACTCCTATGGGAGGATAGGACA
>NZ_JAUTWQ010000044.1:0-11433 GCF_046719735.1 Halobacillus rhizosphaerae | reverse complement strand
TTCGCCGCTTCAAAACAGCGACTTAATAAATATATCACGGCGACTTGTTTAAGTCAACATTTTTTCGTGATTATTTTATTTTTTCTTTTTTCGTTTGCGCTGTTTTCTTAACGCAACGTTTAATAATTTACCATGGTTCAAAGTTTAACGCAATAGGAAATCAAAATAAAAATATATTCTGACGATTATACAGGGTAAATCACAAATAAAAGGACTGAAATCATGCAGAAGATCCACTAGTATAAAAACAAGAAGTACAGACCGTTTACACAGTTGTCTGCCGGCAGAACGGAAGAGAATGTCCTGCCGAATTTGGTTAATAGGGCATTTCTGCATGGATTGCTAAACAGAGAAAACCCGAACCATAGACATTGGTTCGGGTTTTCAAAGAAATGTATTCTTTTGCTTTGCAGCTTCTTATGAATCTTTATTACGCATTTGCGGAAATAGTAATACATCTCTGATAGAAGGGGAATCAGTCAAGAGCATAACCAAACGGTCTATTCCAATACCTAGTCCGCCTGTCGGTGCCATACCATATTCCAATGACTCCAAGAAGTCTTCATCCATCATATGTGCTTCGTCATTTCCTTCTTCTCGCTCTTTTAATTGAGCTTCAAACCGCTCCCGTTGATCGATTGGGTCATTTAATTCCGAGAAGGCGTTCGCATGTTCTCTACCAACAATGAATAATTCAAATCGATCCGTAAATCGTTCATCTTCAGGGTTTTTCTTTGCTAAAGGGGAAATTTCAATAGGATGTCCATAAACGAACGTAGGCTGAACAAGCTCTTCTTCGACCTTTTGTTCAAAAAATTCATTTACAATATGACCAAATGTCATAGAATCTTGAATTTCAATCCCGTGCTGATCAGCAAGATTTTTCGCTTCTTCGTCACTCATCTCTTTCCAGAAATCCACTCCTGTGTATTCTTTAATAGCATCTACCATATGAAGACGAGTCCACTTCGGTTCTAAATCAATTTCCACATCGTTATAGGTAATTTTAGTAGTGCCTAGCACCTCTTTAGCAATATGGGCAACCATATTTTCAGTTAGTTCCATTACATCGTGGTAATCCGCATAAGCTTCGTAGAGTTCAAGCATCGTGAACTCAGGGTTATGACGAGTTGAAATACCTTCATTACGGAAAACGCGTCCGATTTCATATACTTTTTCCATACCACCGACGATTAATCGTTTTAAGTGGAGTTCGATAGCAATCCGCATGTAGAGAGTCATATCCAGCGCATTATGATGTGTAATAAACGGCCTCGCAGATGCTCCACCAGGAATTCCGTGCATTAAAGGAGTTTCCACTTCAAGAAAACCAAGGTCATCTAAATACCTGCGCATCGATTGAATAATTTTACTCCTGGTAACAAAAGTATCTCGACTTTCTGGATTTGTAATTAAATCTAAATAACGTTGACGGTAACGCTGCTCAACATCCTGTAAACCATGAAATTTCTCAGGAAGAGGACGAAGTGATTTGGACAGCATTTGGAACTCGTCCGCTTTTACTGACAGCTCGCCTACATTTGTCTTAAACATGATTCCAGTAATGCCGACGATATCACCCAGGTCAGCAGATTTGAATAGTTCATATGCTTCTTCACCAATTCGATCCTTACGAATATATAATTGAATTTGACCGCTTAAATCTTGAATATGAGCAAATCCGGCTTTTCCTTTACCGCGTTTCGTCATAATACGTCCAGCTACCGTAGTAGGGATCTGCTTTTCTTCGAGCTCCTCTTTACTGAAGGTATCATACTCTTCTTTAAGGTCTTCAGCCAGGTGGGTGCGCTCAAATTTACTTCCGAACGGGTCCAATCCCTGTTCACGATATGCATTCAGCTTCTCCAGCCTCACCCGCATATGATCATTGAGTTCTTCCGACATTGTCATCACTCCATCCATTTCAAGTGTAAAGTCCATCCGCTTCAATAATAAAAACTGCCAGCGAAGAACTGGCAGTATTGCAACTATGATTTAGTATAGAAAAGACCTTAGTAAGTGTCAACGTTCAAGTATCTAGGAATCCTTACTTTTTTCTTCCAGCTCACTTGCATATACACCAAGGATTCTTCAACCTTGATTCACACTATTCTTCTTAGGAAATCGCATCCTGGCCATGACGTTAATCCTTTCCGATGCCATGAAGCACGCTAACCCCTCTTGATAATGCCTATTGCATGAACGCAGCTAAATTATAAACGTCCCCAGATCCGAATCCCTGCCTTCTCTGCTTCAGGCATGCTCTCGAGCACCTCTTGAGCATTCCGATTTATAGAAGATAGACGGACTTGTCCATTCAATTCAGCGAGAGGAACCATCACAAACGCTCTTTCGTGCATATGAGGATGCGGAATCCTCAGCCTCTCCACTTCGATGTTTTCGTCATTATAAAGCAGGATGTCAAGATCGATTGTACGCGGTCCCCATTTCACCACTCTTTTTCTGCCTAATTCCTCTTCGATAGACTGGCACACATCTAACAGCTGATAAGGAGACAATAACGTCTCCACTTCAACCACCATATTCAGAAATTCATTTTGGTCTGTATAGCCAACAGGATCCGTTTCATAAACTGAGGATCGTTTGGTAATAGTTATTTCTCCCTTGCCTTCTAATAAATTTAGAGCGTTGGAGAGATAAACTTCTCTTTCATCGATATTTGAGCCTAGCGCAACATAAGCGGTTACCATTATAACCGGCTCCTATGAATATCAATGGCTACAGATTGATAATGCCCTGGAATCGGCGGGTCCGGTTTGGTTACTTTTACACGGCAGGCATCTAAGCGCTCAAACTGTTTAAGTAACTTATCCGCTAAGGACTGGGCTACTGTCTCTACTAATTTCTTCGCTTCACCTTCCACCACTGCCCTGGTTACTTCATAAACTGCACCATAATCAATCGATTTCGTCATATCATCAGTTGCCGCTGCAGGATGGAGATCTAGTTCTAGTTCTAGATCTACGTTAAATCGCTGCCCAAGTTTATTCTCTTCAGGAAATAAACCGTGATAGCCCCAGAATTGCATTTGATTTAAATAGATTTTATCCATTACTTCCGCCTCCCTATCATGGCATCCATCATTTTCGTCATTCTCACTATCGGTTTTACATCGTGAACTCGAACCATATGCACGCCTTGAGAAATTCCATAACATACCGTGGCCCCTGTTCCTTCCATTCTTTCTTCTGGAGGAAGGTCAAGCGTTAATCCAATAAATGATTTCCTTGAGCTCCCCAGTAAAACGGGGTAACCCAATTGGTTAAGCTGATGAAGATTTCTCATCACGATTAAATTATCTGCAGGGGTCTTTGCAAAGCCAATCCCTGGATCTAAGATAATCTGCTCCTCTTTTACTCCTGCTGCTTTCGCGATGCGGATACTTTCTTGTAAGTCTTCCTTCATATTTTCCATGAGGGAGGAGTAGTTCCGATCAGGGCGATTATGCATGAGGATAAGCGGAGCGTCATAATTGGCAGCCACCTCAGCAATTTTCGGTTCCTTTTTAGCGCCCCACACATCGTTAATTATGGAAGCACCTGCTTCAAGTGCTTGCTTAGCAACCTCCGCTTTATAAGTATCTATTGAAATGGGAATCGAAACTTCTCTATTAACTGCTTGAATTACAGGTAAAACTCTTTCCAGTTCCTCCTCCTCGGTTAGAGGACGATGGCCAGGTCTTGTAGACTCCCCTCCAATGTCAATGATATGCGCGCCTTCCGCTTGCATCGTTCTAGCTCGCTGGACAGCCGCCTCTGCATCATTAAATTTCCCGCCATCTGAAAATGAATCTGGAGTGATATTTAATATTCCCATAACCAGCGTTTGTTCAGAAAGATTATAGGTTTTAGGTTTTGTCGTTATGGTAAATTCCATCAAGCATTCCTCACTTAAAAAGTCATTTCTCTCTATTTTACAATAGTTTGAGCAAAAATCCTAAGGGAGCAGAGGACAATTATTCCCCCCAAAAAAACTGCCTGTGCAGCTCGCTAATCACGACAAGAGTAAGACAAATGCTAATGGTGGTTTGAGACGCTCTTCTCTGGCCTCGGATGCAGCCTCGCATCGCAGATAATCTGCGGTACCTCCTTACAATGAAAACTCAACAAAAAAAGCTGCGCTCTTTAACAGAACGCAGCTTTTTTATACTCTCTATTCTTCAAATTGATAAAGTGGAGTTGACAGGTAGCGTTCTCCATTACTTGGAATAACCGCTACTACTTTTTTCCCTTTGCCTAATTTCTTGGCTACTTGTTTAGCTACGTGAATCGCAGCTCCTGAGGAAACACCGCCAAGAATCCCATCTTTGCGAGCAGCTTCTCGTGCGGCAGCGTACGAGTCTTCCGTAGAAACTTGATGGACTTCATCATAAATAGTTGTATCCAGGATGCCAGGGACGAATCCTGCGCCGATTCCTTGAATCTTATGCGGTCCAGGGGCGCCTCCAGAAAGTACTGGAGATCCTTCTGGCTCAATAGCATGGATTTTCAAGTTAGGATACTTTTTCTTAAGGACTTTGCCTGCGCCAGTAATGGTACCACCTGTTCCAATTCCAGCTACAAACGCATCGAGCTGATCGCCCATTTGCTCTACAATTTCAGGACCAGTCGTCCGTTCGTGCACAGCAGGATTGGCTTCATTATTAAATTGCTGAGGCATAAAGTAACCATGCTTCTCCTGCAGTTCAGCCGCTTTCTTAATTGCACCCTTCATACCGTCACTTCCAGGAGTCAGCACGAGCTCTGCCCCATAAGCTTTCAACAGGTTGCGTCGTTCCTGACTCATCGTATCCGGCATAACCAGAATAGATTTATACCCTTTTGCTGCAGCAACCATAGCTAAGCCAATACCAGTGTTTCCGCTGGTAGGCTCAATAATAGTATCGCCTTCTTTAAGTTCATTTGCCTTCTCTGCAGCTTCAATCATAGACAAAGCAATTCTGTCTTTTACCGAACTTCCGGGATTCATGTATTC
Organism: Halobacillus rhizosphaerae; assembly: GCF_046719735.1. Taxonomy (NCBI): domain Bacteria; kingdom Bacillati; phylum Bacillota; class Bacilli; order Caryophanales; family Bacillaceae; genus Halobacillus; species Halobacillus rhizosphaerae. Next base: position 6,438 of record NZ_JAUTWQ010000044.1, on the reverse strand, counting down.
GAGTTTCAGATAAATATCAGCACTGTTTTCGTCAGCACTGCCGTTCAGTTTTACCATTGGAGTTTGACCAACTAATTCGCTTACGTTATTTGCAATTTTCATGAACTCACTCCTAAAACCAAGTATTTAAATAGGATTTAATTCTAATGTACGGAAGTCATGAGCAGTTGTCAAACATTTCAATCTATTTATCAATTAAAAACTAATTTATATTTATGCTTCATTTGATTGAAGTTCTTGTAAATCCTTCACTTCAAATTGATAATCTTGATTACAGAAGTGACATTTCGCTTCTGCCCCTTGGTCTTCATCAATCATACGCTGAATTTCTTCATCTCCAAGACTGGCAATAGCCGTTTCCACTCGCTCTCTTGAACAGTGACATTTAAATTGCACCGGCATCGTATCAAGGACCTTCACATTCTCTTCTCCTAATAACGTGGAAAGAATTTGTTCAGGTGTCTTCCCGTCACGGACCATCGAAGAGATCGGCGGCATTTGGGATAACCTCTGTTCAATCGTGGCAGTAGCCTCTTCCTCTGCGCCCGGCATCATTTGAATGATAAAACCTCCTGCCGCAAGGATTGAATAATCCGTATCGACCAGGACGCCGGCGCCAACTGCGGAAGGGACCTGCTCAGAATTAGCAAAATAATAAGTTAAATCTTCACTGATTTCTCCAGATACGATAGGAACCTGACCGGTGAAATGATCTTTCATTCCCAGATCTTTCACAACGCTCACGGTACCGCTTGTTCCTACCGCTTTCGCTACGTCCAGTTTCCCATTTTCATTCAAGTCAAAATCAACGTGAGGATTCTTAATGTAACCACGAACTTCACCGTGCGAAGTTACGTCAGCTATTATGGCTCCCGCGGGTCCGTCACCTTCGACTTTAATAGTCAGTTTGTCTTCCCCTTTCAGCATAGCTCCCATCATAGAACCAATAGTTAATGTACGGCCTAAAGCTGCAGAAGTCGTCGCCCACGTATCTTGTCTGCGCCTAGCCTCTTCGACAGTCGCTGTGGATTGAACGGCATAAGCTCTAACTTGGCCATTAAATGCAGTTGCACGCACTAAATAGTCGGACATCGTAAATCATTCTCCTTTAAAAACTGGTTTATCTTTATTATTTTTATAAATTTCATGCAGACCTTTTAACGTTAGGTAAGGATCCACTTTATCAATTGTTCTGGACTGGTCGGCGATTAAAGAGGCTAATCCTCCTGTTGCGATCACTGTAGGAACTTCAGATGCAGTTTCCTTCATGCGGCGTACGACTTCATCTACCTGGCCGACATAGCCAAAGAACACACCGGATTGCATCGCTTCTACTGTGCTCTGTCCTACGACGTGCTCCGGACTCTTAATTTCAATTTTAGGAAGTTTTGCAGCTTTAGCATATAACGCCTCCATGGAAATATTAATTCCAGGCGCGATCGCTCCACCTACATATTCTTCACTTTCATTCACATAGCAATAGGTCGTAGCTGTACCAAAATCAATGATGATCAGCGGACCTCCGTATTCTTTGATCGCTCCTACCGCATTAACGATGCGATCGGCACCAATCTCATCAGGAGAAGGGTATCTCATGGCAAGACCGTGCTTCACCCCTTCATCTCCAATAATCATTGGCTTTATATTAAAATAAATTTGAGACATTCTTTCAAGAGCAAACATAATCGGCGGCACAACCGAGGATATAATAACGCCATCAATATCTTTGAAAGATAAACCTTCATGCTCAAATAGAGATTTAATCAGCATTCCGAATTCATCTTCTGTTTTGTGACGATCGGTTTTAATTCTCCAATGAAACTTTAACGAATCTTCTTCAAAAACACCAAGTACAGTATTTGTATTCCCAACATCAAGTACAAAATTCATAGGGCGTCCTCCATTTTCGTTTCTTTCGGCTACCATCATATCACAAATCCCCTGTTACTTTCTTTTAAATGGACAAACCAAAAAGCCAGAAAAACGCCTGTAATCAAGGAGGTTATCCAGCCGGTTTCAACTTGTTCCCTGTCTGTGGAAGTATGGGAAATATAATTTATATTATAAACCAAAAGAAAAGCCACATCACCCTATAAGGGTTGATGTGGCAGAATCATTAATTACGTGCGGGGCGTATCATCGTCAGAATCGTTCCGCTCTTCTTCAGAAGCAGAAGGTTCGTCTTCTTTAGTTGAGTCAGAGTCAGATTCCTTGATTTCCTCATCCTTAGACAGGATATTCAAACGCGCACTATCCTTGCTCTCATTATCATGAGTGGAGGAAGTATTATTCTTAATCTTCGCATTGTGTTCACGAGCAATCACTTCAAGTTCCTCTGTACTTGGGAGACGGCCTTTATCAAATAGTGAGCGAATTTGCGTAGCATCAAGAGTTTCAACATCCAGCAGCGTTTTCGCAATTAACTCTAGTTTAGCTTTATTATCCGTTAGAATCGTTTTCGCACGATCATAGCAGTGGTTAATAAAGTTCTGTACTTCTTTATCAATATCGTAAGCAATTTGATCACTGTAATTCTGTTCATTTTGGATATCGCGGCCAAGGAAGACCTGTCCGCCTTGATTAGATCCAAACTGAAGCGGTCCGAGCTTCTCACTCATTCCATATTCAGTAACCATTTTACGAGCAATGCTTGTAGCACGTTGGAAGTCATTATGAGCACCTGTACTTGCTTCGCCAAACATAATTTCCTCAGCTACTCGTCCACCCAGAAGCCCGGTGATTTTATCAAACAATTCAGGCTTGGTCATAAAGTAGCGGTCTTCACGTGGAAGCATAACAGCATATCCGCCAGCTTGACCACGCGGTACGATGGTAACTTTGTGCACCATGTCAGCGTCATCAAGAACCATACCAATAACCGTGTGTCCACTTTCATGGTGGGCAACAATATTACGTTCTTTCTGTGAAATAACACGGCTTTTCTTAGCTGGACCTGCAATTACACGATCAATCGCTTCATCAACATCTTCCATGTCAACTCTAGTCTTATCACTGCGGGCAGCCACTAGTGCTGCTTCGTTGAGTAAGTTTTCAAGATCCGCTCCGGAGAATCCCGGTGTGCGTAATGCAATCGTTTTTAAATCGACATTTTCTTCTAAAGGCTTATTCTTAGCATGAACAGCAAGAACAGCTTCCCGACCCTTAACATCTGGACGGTCGACTGTAATTTGTCTGTCAAAACGGCCCGGACGAAGCAGGGCAGGGTCTAAGATATCAGGGCGGTTGGTTGCAGCAATGATAATTATTCCTTCATTCACACCAAATCCGTCCATCTCAACTAGCAGCTGATTGAGGGTCTGCTCACGTTCATCGTGGCCCCCGCCAAGTCCAGCTCCACGCTGGCGGCCAACTGCGTCAATTTCATCAATAAAGATAATGCCTGGTGCATTCTTTTTCGCATTTTCGAATAAATCACGAACACGGGAAGCACCGACACCTACAAACATTTCCACGAAATCTGAACCACTGATGGAGAAGAATGGAACGCCTGCTTCCCCAGCGACAGCACGTGCAAGCAATGTTTTACCAGTACCCGGCGGTCCTACAAGAAGAACACCTTTCGGGATCCGAGCTCCGACGGCTGAGAATTTCCGTGGATCTTTCAAGAAGTCCACAACCTCAACGAGCTCTTGTTTCTCCTCATCCGCTCCGGCAACGTCTTTAAAACGAACCTTCTTCTTATCTTCACTATACATTTTAGCCTTGCTCTTACCAAAGTTCATAACACGACTTCCGCCGCCCTGAGCCTGATTAAGCAAGAAGAAGAATAGTATAAAGATAATTACGAACGGAATGATGGATGTTAGAAAGGTCACCCATGCGCTCGGCTGTTCCTCTTCTTCAACAGAAAGGATACTTTGCTTCTGCGCCTTATCCGTTACGTTAGCGATGACTTGATCGTTTGCTGGCAGTTTAGCTGTAAATGACCCTTTACCTTCTTCACTGCCTTCAAGTGTACCTGTGACCCGCATCACCCCATTGACAGGCTGAATGGTCATCTTTTCAATTTGACCGTTATTTAATTTATCGTAAAAATCGTTCACATTTAACGTTTGCTGTGGCTCACCTTGACCTCTAAATAGACCGACGACGCCGATAACTACGAGGAAGATAAGTAAATAAAATATAGTATTACGAAATATCCGGTTCATTGCCTACCTCCTCCCAAGCGAGAAAAACTATACTAAATAGTATCATACGAAAAACTTCCTTCACAACTAATTACCCTTATACCTTAACATTTGATGGACACGAAGTTTACTCATCTGCTTAGCCACCGTACACCTCTGGTTTAAGAACCCCGATGTAAGGAAGATTACGGTACTTCTCGTTGTAATCTAAACCAAAACCGACTACAAATTCGTCCGGCACTTCGAAACCGATCGTATCTGCTTTAATGCTGGATGCGCGGCCTGCCGGCTTATCAAGCAGCGTAACAATTTTAATGGATCTAGCTTTGCGGTACTTAAATAAATCTACCAAATAGCTTAACGTAAGTCCGCTGTCAATGATATCTTCAATGATTAAGATGTCTCTGCCTTCGACCTGTGTATCTAAGTCTTTAACAATTTTAACCTCACCTGAAGATTTCATTCCTCCATTGTAGCTGGATACATCCATAAAATCCATTTCAAGGTGTGTTTCTACCCTTTTTAACACATCTGACATAAAAGGCATCGCACCCTTTAATACTCCAATCGCCAACGGAAAACGGTCCTGGTACTCCTCCGTCAGCTGCGCCCCAATTTCTTTGCACTTTGCTTGAATTTCTTCTTCAGAAATTAAGACTTCTTTGATCTCGTTGTGCATGCTTGCTCCTCCTACGTGTCTGCTTTATTTTTATATCGCAATCGAAGCCACGTACCAGAATGCTCTCCAGTACATGTCCCACCCTTTTTCAAACCAATCAGCCAGAGAACCCGGCCGCTGTTATCCGTCACCAGTGGCCACGTCTTGCGAAGCTGTGCAGGAATTTTTTGATCAATAAAAATATCTTTTACTTTTTTTGATCCATTCATTCCTTTCAAAAGAATCCGGTCTCCAGGTTGGCGGGTACGAACAATTAAAGGAAGCTTTACGTGATAGGCATCACAAATAAATTCATAGCGGCCCTCACCATTTGATTCCCCGCACCTTTCCAGGGTGAGTTCACACCCATCCGGCAGCTTCAAAGTTTCTCCAATATCGATCCGCTCATTAAAGCTTTGATTTTCGTCAAGAAGTTCAAACGAAAATTTCACGTGATCATACGCACGAATCACCTTAAGTCCCTGAGGCAGATTCAATTCAGCGTTCGATTTCTGACCCTTCAATAGGTCCACGAACATTTCCTCGTGTAAATAGGAAATTTCCTCCGTTTGGTTATCATACAGATAGTTCAATATTAGATGAAAGGCACTCCTTTGTAAAGCAAACGGAAAGGTTTTAAACCTTTGGATTGAAAATTGAACAGATTTCCCTTTTTCATCAGAGAAATGCATGATTTTCAATACAGCTTCTGCCTGCTTTCTTATGTATAATTGATCCTCTCTTGCCCTCTCGCTCATCGCCTGCATATGTAGATGAATTTTAGGGTTCTGGTCTTTTAGCAACGGCATAATCTCTTTACGAAATGAATTTCTCGTGTAATTCGTTTCTTGATTCGAAGCGTCTTCTTTATAGGAAATGTCATGCTTAGAGCAATACTCCAAGATTTCCTGTTTGGAAACAGATAAAAACGGCCTGATAATCATGCCTGTTGAAAATGGACGGCAGAGTGGTATGCCTTGAAGAGCTTCAGGGCGAGCACTTCGCACCATCTGCATGAGCAGAGTCTCCGCCTGATCATCCCCATGGTGCCCTAACGCCAGAACGTTCCCGGAGACCTCTTTCATAACCTTAGCTAAAAAGTTATACCTGAGAATTCGGGCTGCTTCCTGCGTGCCTAAGTGATTCTGTTGTTTATACGTTTTCACATCCACAGAAGTTCCATGAAATTCAATATTTAATTTTTTGGCTGCCTGTTTTACATGCTGGAGGTCTTCGAGAGAATCCTCTCCTCTTAATTCATGATCCACTGACGCCGCAATAAGATTCAGCTGCCATTCTGTTTTTTTTGAATGCAGATAATGCAAAAGAGCCATAGAATCCGGCCCTCCAGAAACTGCGATTACTACTGTTTGACAGGGTTTTATGAGCTGATGCTTCTGCACAAACGAGTCGACCGAATAATTCATGAAAGGTCACTCCTGTTTCGCTTAAACTTCCTACTTGTTATCCTCTTCCATCCTACCATTGTAGGAACTCATTCTGCAAAATATAACTTACAGCCACCCGCTCCAAATGGATAACCCGTACATCACCCCCGCAATGATTGAAACTGCCGTCAGCTCTCCCCATTCCATAGACTCCCGTTTCTTCCGGAGCTGCGACCGCTTC
>NZ_JAUTWQ010000043.1:0-7606 GCF_046719735.1 Halobacillus rhizosphaerae | reverse complement strand
TTAGCCCGGGGGATCTAACCGCTCCTCTCCGCATTTGATCTTCATTCTGGGCTTTTCATTTCTTTGACGGCTAGTTTATCATTGATAAATGTGATTAAGGCCGTGTCGCCGTTTTTTGAATTCCATCCATATACTACAGGGCCGGTGGTTTGGTCTTTATCGGAGTATCGTTTTCCTTTTCCTCCAATAATATCCTGGGCTTTATCATAGGAGATGCCTTTATCTAGTTTTTCAAATTCAGCTGATGTAATCATTTCCGGGTGGTCTTCTTTGACAGGCTGACTGGTGTCAGAGCAGGCGGTTATGCCCAATAGAATGAAGAACATTATAAATACCGTACGAATCACTTTTACCATTTACATTTTTTCCTCGCCTTCTTTGTTTTGGACTAACCAGTCTACAGCAAAGTCAACGGCTTCTTTCATTGAAAACAATGTAGACTCTGCTTGACCGATCATCGCTTTTCTGACTGTGTGTTTTTTTTCAAATGCTGAACCAATCGCTGGAAATTGATCTTCGTTAAATTCAATATCGGAATAAGTGATCCATTGTTGCTTTCCGTCAGTCAGGACAGGGGCTCCTCTAGTCACTTCTTTCCTCGTTTTGCTCCAATATTCTGCTAGATGAAAGCTTGTATTAGTAGAATAATCGACTCCTAATAAAAGAACGTGAGCATCTCTTTCATAAGCACGTCCTAAGGGAGATTGCTCGTTTAAAGAGTATTCCAGAGGATGGTTCTTAACGAATTCTTCCGCACCCTTGCCCCAGGCAGAAATGGAGACGCTGGGATGATTACTACGGTACACCATGGGCCAGTTTCGAAAAAGTTCTGGCAGTACCCCTAGAAACGCAGAGGGGGTACGGGCCGCATCGAATCCAGGCATCGTATCGCGGATGGTTTGATGCCATTCCACAGGAACAGGCGGGTTCTCCCATTCAGCTGGATCGGAAAGGTTCGGTGAATGAGTTTGAAAAACAAGCGTTCCCTCGTTTGTAACCACATTCATTAAGGCTTCCAGCACAGCCTGAGGACCGCCGCTGATCCAGCCTATGGCTTTCATGGAAGCATGTACCAGAAGCGTATCACCGGCCTGGACTCCCAAATCTTTAAGGTTCTGAGTTAGAGATTCTACCGTGTTCGGTTGCTTTGTCTGCTTGATTACATATAACTCACTCATGTATTTTCCCTCCCTGGTATGATTATACAAAAAAAGAAAGCCCATTGACATGGACTTTCTCTCCGAAAGGTCTGAATGGACCTCGTGTTTATTAACGATTGTCGATTTTTTCCGGATAAAGATCATGGTTCATCAGCCGATGATCTGCCATTTGTTCAAACTTCGTTCCTGGCTTGCCATAATTACAGAAGGGGTCAATGGATATCCCGCCTCGCGGTGTAAATTTGCCCCACACTTCGATATAACGTGGATCCATAAGTTCTATGAGATCATTCATAATCGTGTTTACACTGTCTTCGTGAAAGTCTCCATGATTGCGAAAACTGAATAAATACAACTTCAGAGACTTACTTTCTACCATTTTAATATCTGGAATATAACTGATGTAGATGGTTGCAAAATCGGGCTGTCCTGTTTTCGGGCAAAGAGTGGTAAACTCCGGGCAATTAAACTTCACAAAATAATCACGCGCTGGATGCTGGTTATCAAATGTTTCAAGAACCTCAGGGTCATATTCAAAGGAATACGCCGTTCCCTGGTTACCGAGCAAGGATAGGTCCAAATCTTCTTCGCTACGTCCTGGCATCTGGTGAACCTCCTTTATTGCCGATCGATTTCCACTCCCTCAAAGAGCTGAAAGAACTAAAGCCTAAAAAAACCGCAAACCTCTAAGGGATGCGGCATGAAGTGCGTTGTCCTTAGTTTTTTTAAGAGGGGTTGGCTAAGAAACCTCTGGCTATTTCATTCTCATTTATTATATAAACCCAGGGAACCACTGTCAATTTACTTTCTTTTGGAATTATTTATGTAAATGTTTGGGCATTTTACTTTAAAAAAGAGTGAATATCCCCTAGAATAGAAGTTAATTAACGAAATTTTTAGACAAATAACCTTAAAAAAACAAGCTCTGTGTCTTTTTATTCCAGAGCTCTCTTAAGGAAAACAAAGAAACCGTTTACAAAAATTCATTCTCATGAGGTGATTTTATGGACATGAAACCAATTCCAGCACGAGAAGGCAGCTACAATTTGCAAAATTATCAAGAAGCGCACGAAAAATTCAAGTGGGATGAAGCAAAGAGTAACTTTTCCTGGAGCGAAACAGGGAAGATTAATATTGCATATGAAGCGATAGACAAGCATGCAGAAAACCCTGATAAAAAGAATCAGGCTGCTCTTATTTATACGGCACCAGACCGCGAAGAAAAACTGACATTTGACGATTTAAAACGAAAAAGCAATCAATTTGCGAATGTATTGAAAGATCATGAAGTTAAAAAAGGCGATCGTGTTTTCTTATTTATGCACCGCAGCCCGGAATTCTACGCTGCGTTTCTCGGCATTTTAAAAGTGGGAGCAATTGCCGGACCTTTATTTGAAGCTTTTATGGAACAAGCCGTGCGGGACCGTTTGGAGGATAGTGAAGCCTCTATGCTGATTACGACCCCGGAATTGTTGGACCGTGTTCCTGTTGACGAACTTCCTAACCTGGAAAAAATCGTTCTTGTCGGAGGCGATGGTTCAAGCGAGCATATCAGCTTTGAGAAAGAAATGGAAAATGCCTCTGAAGAATTTGATATTGAATGGGTCAGCCTGGAGGATGGGATGCTGCTGCATTATACATCAGGCTCTACAGGCAAGCCGAAGGGAGTCTACCATGTTCATAATGCCATGATCCAGCATTATCAAACTGGTAAGTGGGTGCTCGATTTACAAGAAGAAGACGTGTACTGGTGTACAGCGGACCCGGGCTGGGTTACCGGTACAAGTTATGGTATTTTTGCTCCGTGGTTAAATGGTGTGACGAATGTTATCCGCGGAGGGCGATTCAGCCCGGATGACTGGTACGGAACGATTGCGGATCAGAACGTAACGGTATGGTATTCTGCCCCAACGGCGTTCCGGAAATTACTAAGTGCAGGGGCAGAAGCTGCTAAAAAGCATGATCTTTCTTCCCTGCGCCATGTACTCAGTGTGGGAGAACCGTTGAACCCTGAGGTCATTACCTGGGGTCTTGAAGCCTTTGACCTGCGTATTCATGATACGTGGTGGATGACGGAAACCGGCGGTATGCTCATTTGTAATTATCCTTCTATGGATATCCGCCCAGGCTCTATGGGTAAACCATTCCCTGGTATAACAGCTTCGATTGTAGATAATGAAGGAAATGAGCTGCCACCGAACCAAATGGGTAATTTAGCGATTAAAGAAGGCTGGCCGTCTATGATGAGAGCCATTTGGCAGAACCCTGGGAAATTTGAAAGCTATTTCGTTAATGGGTGGTATGTCTCTGGTGACAGCGCCTACCAAGATGAAGATGGCTATTTCTGGTTCCAGGGCCGTCTCGATGATGTGATCAATACTTCTGGTGAACGTGTTGGACCTTTTGAAGTAGAAAGTAAACTTATTGAACATGAAGCCGTTGCCGAAGCAGGCGTTATTGGCAAGCCGGACCCTGAACGCGGTGAAATTATTAAAGCTTTCGTGACCCTTCGCGATGGATATAGTGAATCCGATGAGCTGCTTGAAGATATTCGCCAATTCGTTAAGAAAGGTCTCAGTGCCCATGCGGCTCCAAGAGAAATTGAAATTAAAGACAGTATTCCGAAAACCCGAAGCGGGAAAATTATGAGACGCTTGTTAAAATCATGGGAGCTGGGATTACCTACGGGTGATACTTCTACCTTAGAAGAATAAAACGAGAGGATCACTAACAATGCTTGCTGGTGATCAACCCGGGGAACAAATCATTATACTCATTAGAAAACCCGAACTCTATGGTTCGGGTTTTCTGTGTTTTTATGGAAATGGAGGCGCCAATTGTTTTGAGGGATCTAGTGAGTATTTACAGCCCACAGTCTGGTCAAAATATGACCTCCTTCGTCTTTATGTTCCACGTGAAACGATGAAGTTCAATTTAACGACAGTTTAATCACTGCTGTGTTAGGATATAAGAAATTACACAGCAGGAAAATTTCAATTAAAATCACCAATCTTGAATATAGAAAATGCGGGGGAAATTGACATGAGGAAAGTAACAGGTACAAGCCTTGAAGTCATTCAATGGTTTGTTTTTTTACTTGCAAGTTCAGTGGCCTTTCCGATTGTTATTGGATCCATTTTTGACCTTAGTTTCCAGGAAATCTCCGGTTTGATGCAGCGGACTTTTTTTGTGGTCGGAATTACTTCATTTCTGCAAGGGATGTTCGGTCATCGCCTGCCCATTATGGAAGGACCGGCTGGTTTATGGATCAGTATCTTTACGGTTATGGCTTATACCGGGAGCCAGGCTGGCAATAACTCGACGGAGACTTTGCAAATGCTTGAGGGAGCCATGCTCTGGACGGGGATCTTTTTACTTATTTTTGGAGTGTTTAAGCTAGCTCACCGGGTCTTATTTGTGTTCACGCCCCTGGTTACGGGTGCTTTTTTATTTTTGCTTACTGTTCAATTAAGCGGAACCTTTCTTAAAGGAATGCTCGGAATCCAGCAGAACGTAGAAGCCATTCATTTACCCGCGGCCGGCGTTGCCTTTCTCACGTTTTTCCTAGTACTCGGGCTATCGATCTTTGGAAAAGGAAGTGTGAAGAGCTACGCGGTGTTACTAGGAGTGGCGATAGGCTGGGTCATATATGCGGTGGTCATCGGCATTCATCAGCCTGCTGTTTCTGTGGATACGTTTTCTTTACCCGAATGGTTTGCTTGGGGCACGCCATCTTTTGACTGGAGTGTCATTCCGTTAGCATTTATTACAGCTGTAATTTTGTTATCGAATATTGTAGCGTCCGTTGTAGCGGTGAGTCATTCGCTTTATGGAAAGCCTACCTATACTTACAGCCAATTAGATAGAGGCAGCAGTTTCCTTGGGATCACGCACGGGTTCTCGGCGCTCTTTTCTTCCGTAGCGAACGTGTCGCTTGCCTCTTCGTCTGGTTTTATTAATTTAACCGGTCAGAAGAAAAAACGGCCTTTTTTGTACGCCTCTTTCATTTTAATAGTGATCTCATTTTTTCCGCCGCTCGTAGCTTTTATTTCCGGAATACCGTCGCCCGTCGCCAACGCTGCTTTACTTGCGACCTTTGTGCAGTTAATGGGACTTGGACTGGGGAATTTAGCTAGTGAAGAATTGAATCAACGCAGGCTGACCATTCTAGGTGTTTCTTTTTTGATTGGCATTGGAATTATGTTTCTTCCTCCAGAGGTTTTTAAGGGAATGCCAGCCATTGCACAGAACTTACTTAGTAATGGACTATTAATTGGAACCGTGCTGGTCATACTATTAGAGCAATTCTGGAAAGAGCCCCACGCACCTGCTGAAGACTGATGAGATAGAGATAAAGGAAGTGAATCATATGGATAAAACGATGTATGACGTGATAGGAATAGGTATTGGCCCCTATAATCTGGGCCTTTCTGCGCTGCTTGACCAAACAGATGAAGTAAATGGAATATTTTTTGAAAAAACACCCGAATTTCATTGGCATCCTGGCATGCTCATTGAAAAAATGGATTTGCAGGTTCCCTTTCTTGCTGATCTCGCTACGTTTGCGGATCCTAAAAGTCCTTATACGTTTATGAATTACCTTTATGAGCATAACCGTATGTTCCCTTTCTTTTTTCATCAGCATTTCAAAATACCGCGCCAAGAATATAACCATTACATGCAGTGGGTAGCTGAACAACTGGATGGTCTGTATTTCAGCCACTCTGTGATCGATGTAATAGACAGAAAAGACGCACCAGAACCACATTATGAAGTGATTGTAGAAGAGACGATGACAGGGGAAAGAAAACATTTTCTAGCCAAGCACATCGTCATGGGAACAGGAAGCGAACCGCTTGTGCTGGATGAAATGAAAGGCTTTCCGAATGAAGATGTCGTTCATACGTCTCGTTACTTATTTGAAAAGAAAAACCTGTTAAAAGCTAAAAATATTACCGTGGTAGGCTCAGGCCAGAGTGCGCTTGAAGTCTTTCTGGATTTGTTAGAAGAGCAGGAGCGGCAGGACATGCATTTGACGTTACTGACAAGAAGCGGTGGATTGTTTCAACTGGATCAAGCTAAATTTGCTCAGGAATTCTTTACACCGGAGTACGTCGATTATTTTCATTCGTTAAGTTATGAACAGCGCGAGAACACACTGGACACTCTGGGAGCGCTGAGGAACGGAATTGACCCGGAAACATTAACAAGACTTTACACCAGCCTTTATCATAAGACTGCAGCTATGAAGGACAGTCAGGTACTGATTCAGCCTATGACCGAGGTGACGGGAATTGAGGGAATCGAAGACGGGTACGAATTGACATGCAGGCAATGGCAGGAAGAAGTGAACTATAAATATAAAACAGATAAAGTTGTGCTGGCTACCGGCTATAAACCTCAGCTTCAAGATTGGTTTATGGATCGATATAAAGAGAAGATTGAATGGGAAGATGACAAGAGCTATCGCGTGACGCGTGATTACCAGCTTGTATTTAATGATGACCGCAGCCATCACTTTTTCACGTTAACCAATTTAACCCATTCGCACGGAGCAGGTGCTACGAATCTTGGTTTATCAGTCCACCGGAACATCCATATTATTAATACGATTGCCGGTAAAGAAATCTATAAAAACCAGGAAGATACAAGTTTCCAGACCTTCTCCATGAAAGGTTTTTCTTAGGTGAATATCCATTTTTTTGAATAGAGAAGGTTTATTTGTCCGGCATACGGGAAACACACTCTATGTGACATTAATAAACTTTAATTCAAGGAGATGAAATGATATGAGTAAGATTGCTTGTGTCTTAACGTCTATGTTTGAAGATGTAGAATATACAAAACCTGCCGATGCTTTTGCCAAAGAGGGTCATGAAATAACGACCATTGAATGGGAAGCAGGTAAAGAAGTAAAAGGTAAGCAAGGGGATGCCTCTGTGAAAATTGACACATCCATTGATGATGTTAAACCAGAGGATTTCGATGCTTTATTAATTCCAGGAGGATTCTCTCCAGATCAGCTTCGAAGTGATGAGAAGTTCGTGAAATTTGCTAAACACTTTATGGATGAGAAAAAACCGGTCTTTGCTATCTGTCACGGTCCACAGCTGCTAATTACAGCCAAAAGCCTTGAAGGCCGTTCTGCAACTGGCTTTACATCCATTGCCGTTGATATGGAATATGCGGGTGTGAATTTTAAAGATCAGGAAGTTGTGGTTTGCCAGAATCAGCTGGTTACAAGTCGTACACCTGACGATATTCCAGCGTTCAACCGTGAGTCTCTTAAATTGTTAGCTTAATAGATCATGAATAAAGACCGCCCGGCCATCAGTGCCGAGTGGTCTATTTTTTTTATTATATGAATGATAGCTATTCATTCAAGAAGTTCGTTATTCTAATAAAGCTCCCAATTCTTGAAAACTCAGTTTTGAGACAATGGTGCG
>NZ_JAUTWQ010000042.1:0-7946 GCF_046719735.1 Halobacillus rhizosphaerae | reverse complement strand
AATAGATCATGAATAAAGACCGCCCGGCCATCAGTGCCGAGTGGTCTATTTTTTTTATTATATGAATGATAGCTATTCATTCAAGAAGTTCGTTATTCTAATAAAGCTCCCAATTCTTGAAAACTCAGTTTTGAGACAATGGTGCGAGTTTAGGGGCTGCGGGAAAAGGTTCGCTTTCCGTGGGTCGGGCGCTGAGCCTCCTCGAGCATAGCTCTGTGGGGTCTCAGCTGTCCCGGACTACCCACAGGAGTCTCACCGTTTCCCTCCGCCCCTTGCCATAATAGAATCTCGAAACCCCTTCAAAAAAAAGCGAAAATTCTAGTGTCAGCATACAGTTCTCATGAGCATATCTCTTCTAATATGGAGGAAGTGATGATGCTATTCTTCGGGAAGAGACTTGCATCTCCATTGAATTGAAAACTGTGCGTTATTCCTTCCCTTTTAACTTAATTGGGTGAAACGGAAACGAATAGTGATGATGTTTCGATAGACGGTCTATAACAAAAAATAGCTCGTTAACATAAGAAGACATTGGATAAGGTCCATTCATCAACCTATGGGGAGGGTGGCGGGGAAACGGTGAGACTCCCGTGGGAGAAGGGACTAGGCGAGATCCCACAGGGAGTGAAACGAGCGAGGAAGCTCGCCAGTTCCCCCACAGGAAAGCGAATCGTTTCCCCGCCACCCTTACTCTTAATCAGGCAATGGAGCTTGATTATCTCGAAATCGAGTCTTACACAATCCTGCACTTTTCTTTAAGAAAATGGATCAAAAAATAGCTTAGACAAAGGATAAACCTACATGGTTTTGGTAAGGTGCCCAAACCATTTACGCTTTCGTAATGAAACGGGAGTGTGGAGGCTGTTTAGAGAATCCTATATAATAGAAAAAAGACTGCAAATTCGAAATGGATGGGAAAAGCCAGCCGTACATAGGATAATAAAAGGGGAAAAATCGAGAAGCAGGAGGGAATCGGGATGATAGTTCGTGAACATGGAGATCACTTTCTCATGATTAAGCAGCACGATCATGCCTTAATTTCAGGGGAAATGGTATTACAATGGAAGAAAACGTTCTTATTGCGATCTAAACTTAGAGAAGAAGCCGACTGGGCAATCGCTCAACACGATGCAGCATGGATTCCTTTAGACGAACACCCTAAATGGAATGATGAAAAAAATCAGCCTTATACTTTTATCGATTATCCTCTCAAGGAGAAATTGGATGCCTATAGTCAAGGGATTGAGGAAATTTCAAAACAGACCCTGTACGGAGCGATGCTGTGCAGCATGCATTATCAATCTTTTTTCTCTCGTGACAGCGATGACGCGCGGATCAGGGCATTTGTTGAGGCACAAGAACAGAAACAAAAGCAATTGTTTAACCAAATGAGTATGGAAGTACCGAAAGATATTTATCAGCTGCATTTTAAACGTCTCCAATTTTGTGATGATTTATCTCTTTACATTTGCATGCAAGAGCCAGGCACATCCAAAGAAGAGGAAATTTCCTGGTTCAAAGATGGATTTCCTCAGGTTTTTGATTTTGCCCCTCAAGGTATCAAAGCACGATGGGTGGATGAAAGTAAGGTGGCCGTGCATCCCTTTCCCTTTGAAAAACCTTTTAAAGTTGCTGTGCCTTATAAGCTTGTCTCTAAGGAAGAGATTCGTGCGTCCAGTTTAGAACAAGCCTTGCATCAAGCGGAGGAACGAGAACGGCTCGTCCACTTTTCACCTGAAGAGAAGGCTTAAGATTAAAACAGACAGCCCAATGATCCCTGCACATGTTCTGGGCTGTCCGTTAGGGTGTTATTTCTTTTGAACGTTAAATTCGCTTCCGAGCAGCAGCCAATTCTGCGGGAAGGAGAGTCCAAGTTTCCAATAGCTGATCCCTTTAAGCTTCAGTCGTTTAATAAGGTCAAACTTTGCCTGGATGGACCTGGCATCCTCAAACCAGACTTCATGCTTTTTTCCTTCTGCGTCTGTATATTTAAAGTAGGGCGCTTGAGCTTCTTCATCATAAGAAATCGGGACGTTATTCTCTCTGGCAATTTGAATCGCTCGCTGCGGACTGACGGCTTTGGCAAATTCCCCGCCTTTCTTATAGGGGAGCGTCCAATCGTATCCATATAAATTCTGACCAAGCAGGATTTTGCTGGCCGGCATTTCTGTTAATGCATAGTTAACTACTTCTGTTACCGGTCCAATAGGAGACACTGCCATGGGGGGACCGCCGCTGTATCCCCATTCATAAGTCATTAACACGACAAAGTCGGAAACTTCTCCATGGGCTTTATAATCGTGAGCTTCGTACCAGGCTCCTTTTTGCCCGGCGCTCGATTTTGGTGCTAAAGCAGTAGACATGAGCAGTCCCTCGGCCGATAATCGTTTTTTTGCCGTTTTTAAAAATTGATTGTATTTTTTAGTTAATTCGGGGGGAAGGAATTCCATGTCAAAATGAATATCATTGAATCCTTTTTCTTTTGCCGTTTGGATAATGTTATCCAGCAGCGTGGTTTGGAATTTTTCATCGGTCAATATTTTTCTGCCGAGCTCTGCATCGAATCCATTTTCTCCTAAGTTGGTCACCACTAGAATTAACGTTACTCCATTATTGTCGGCAATGGCTTTAAAGTTATCAAGCGGAGGGGCTTTCAACGAACCATCCGATTGAATGCGAAAACTGAAGGGAGCCAGATAGGTCAGCAAAGGCGCTCGGTTCTCAGCAGCCCCTTTCAGAACATCCGAGACCGTTCCACCCGAAGGTTCGATATATCCGTTCACGGCGATAGGGGATTTCGGTTGTTCGGGAATATAAAGTTTAAAACCAGCGGGCAGAGTATTGCCGGCTTGAATGCCGTTCACCTGGGCAAGCTGATCCGCAGTTGTACCAAACTTCTGGGCAATAGAATACAAGCTGTCTCCAGGCTGAACGAAATAAAAACTTCCCGCAATTGGAATGACAATAGCTTGACCCACAACCAGGTTTCCGGGTGTCTCCAGTTCATTAGCTTCAATAATTGCGCTTGCCGTGCTATTATATTGAGCAGCAATTGAATAGACAGAATCACCTTGTTTCACTACATGAATTTGCATCTTAGGCACTCCTTCCTCATCTTTACCAATGTATGTAGGAACATTCAGGGAATATTCTTAATCATTAATAATTCATTAGAAAGGAGAGGGAGTCATGACTACAGATGAATACTATATGAACCTGGCGCTGGACCAGGCTGAAAAAGCTGCTGTAGTTGGAGAAGTGCCGATTGGAGCAGTCATTGTATTGAATGATGAGGTGATTGCAACGGGTTTTAACAAACGAGAAACATTGCAGCTGACTTCTTCTCATGCAGAGTTTATGGCGATAGAAAAAGCAAATGAAGTTATCGGGAGCTGGCGGCTGGAGGATTGTACACTATATGTGACGTTGGAACCTTGTCCAATGTGTGCGGGAGCCATTTTACAATCGCGTATTAAAAAAGTTGTATTTGGCGCTTCTGATCCAAAAGCTGGATGTGTGGGTACGCTTATGAACCTTTTAAACGATGAACGATTTAATCATCAATGTGAGATAGAGAAGGGCGTATTAGAAGAAAGATGCGGACAGATGCTGACTCAGTTTTTTCGAGATCTTAGGGCGAAGAGGAAGAGAAACAAGTCCGCTGACAATTAACATACTTAAATCATTGCATTTTAGTAGAAAACTCGATATACTGGTATATGCCGTGCTAAGCGGGGAGGTAGCGGTGCCCTATACTCGCAATCCGCTATAGCGAGGCCGAATTCCCACCCCAGGTGGTCCGGCCTCAAGGCCTGCCTTATGTGAGTGGTGTTGACACTCAGGTCCTGCGCAACGGGGACCAGTGAATCCTGTCAGGTCCGGAAGGAAGCAGCAGTAAGCTGAATTTCTCGTGTGCCGCGGGAGTGCCTGAGTCGAGCCATAACCATAAGTAACGCTTGGGGCCGTGCCATCGAAGGTGGGTGCACGGCATTACATAATATAGAAAAGAGCCGTTATGATTATATCGTCATAACGGCTCTTTTCTATAGCCATCATTTCTATTAATATAAGAACAAGATCAACGATTAGCTGCAAGGTTCACATGTGATCCTACCTTCGGGTATAATGAAGAAGACACTAAAAAGGGAGAACGGTTATATGAGCTATCAAGCCTTGTATCGTGTCTGGAGACCCAGGAATTTTGATGATGTAGTCGGACAAACTCATATCACACGCACATTAAAAAATGCTGTGGAGAAAGATAAATTTTCGCATGCGTACTTATTTTCAGGTCCTCGAGGAACTGGAAAAACTAGTGCGGCGAAGATTTTTGCTAAAGCGGTCAATTGTGAACGGTTCCCAGTAAAGGAACCATGTAACGAATGTTCGGCTTGTCTGGGCATTCAAGATGGATCGATTTCTGATGTGATTGAAATTGATGCGGCGTCTAACAACGGGGTTGAACAAATTCGCGAGATCCGCGATAAAGTCAAATATGCCCCAAGTGCAGTATCGTATAAAGTTTACATTATTGATGAAGTCCACATGCTGTCCATGGGAGCGTTCAATGCCCTCTTAAAGACTCTCGAAGAACCGCCCAAGCACGTGATCTTTATTTTAGCAACGACGGAACCTCATAAAATACCTTTAACGATTATTTCCAGATGCCAGCGCTTTGACTTTAAACGAATTTCACAGCAGGCAATGATTGAAAGAATGGAAACGATAACTTCAGCTGAGGATTTATCGGTCGCTCACGAAGCTTTGGAGATCGTTGCGTTAACGGCAGAAGGCGGAATGCGGGATGCGCTTAGTCTGCTTGATCAGGCAATTTCTTATAGTGAGGGCGAGGTTACGGTGGAGGATGTGCTCGCGATTACGGGAGCGGTCTCTCAAGGCAAGCTTGCCGGTGTAGTCCGGAATCTGAATGAGAATGAAGTCCGTGACGCCTTAGAGTCAGTGGATGATTTAATTCAGCAAGGGAAAGATCCTGGTCGTTTTGTTTTTGACTTAATATTTTACTTGCGTGATTTGCTGTTATTCCAAAGTGCTCCAGAGCTTGAACATAATTTAGAACGAGCGATTCCGGATGAAACATTTCGTACCTTATCCGGTCAGTTATCACCCCTCTGGATTCAGAAAGCGATTCGGGAATTAAACCAATGTCAGCAGGAAATGAAATGGACAACCAGTCCTAAAGTATTTATCGAGATTGCTCTCTTGAATATGGCCGAAGTCCAAAGCACTGCATCCCAGCCGGTAGAAACAGAAGCTGTATTGAAACTATCAAGGAAACTTGAAGAACTCGAAAAAGAAATAACCGTGTTAAAAGAACGGCCACAATCCACCGGTTCATCTGAAAGTGCACCTAAAAAACAAAAGCGCACACCTGCACGATCGGGAAGAAACGGTTATAATATTCCATATGAGCGAATTCGCCAGGTATTAAATGAGGCATCGAAGGATGAAATTAAGAAAATTCAAGGCCAATGGGCGAACTTTATGGAGGCGTTGAAGCAAAATAATGCCCCTGCCCATGCGACGCTGCTAAATAGCAAACCAAGAGCTGCTTCTACGAAAGCTCTTATCCTAGCTTTCCGCTATGATATTCACTGTTCGCTGGCACTTGAACATCAAAAAACGATCGAACCTCTCTTATCGGAATTCGCAGGAAAGTCATTTACGATCATTCCTATTCCCGAGCCTAAATGGCAGGAAATTCGGGAAGAATATATTCGTAATCAAAAAGATTCTGCGGATGCAGAAGAGGATGGCGAGGGCTCCTCTGAGAAGAACGAGGAGGATGACCCATTGATTTCGGAGGCTCGTAAGCTGGCCGGAGATGACTTGATTGAGATTCAAGACTAGTTCATTAATAAAAGGAGGAATTTACCATGCGTGGTGGAGGAAACATGAATAATATGATGAAACAGATGCAGAAGATGCAGAAGAAAATGATGAAGGCACAGGAAGATCTTCATGAACTAACGTTTGAAGCAACCGCAGGCGGCGGAATGGTTAAAGTCGTTGCCAACGGGAAGAAAGAAATAACAGACGTAGAAATTAACGAGGAAGTTGTCGACCCTGACGATGTGGAAATGCTTCAAGATTTAATTATTGCTGCCACCAATGACGTTATTAAACAGGTGGATGATAAAACGAATGATACTATGGGACAATTCACCAAAGGTATGCCTGGAGGAATGTTCTAGGAGGAGTTTTCATGTACTACCCGGAACCGATATCAAAACTGATTGACAGTTTTACGAAACTGCCAGGGATCGGCCCTAAGACGGCCGTCCGCCTGGCTTTTTTCGTCTTAGAAATGGAAGAAGATGATGTTCTTGATTTTGCCAAGTCACTCGTTAACGCGAAGAGGGAGCTTACCCATTGTACCGTTTGCGGTCACATCACGGACCAAGATCCCTGCTCCATATGTCAGGACGAAAGCCGAGACCAGTCACTCATCTGTGTGGTGCAAGACCCGAAAGATGTCATCGCTATGGAGAAAATGAAAGAGTTCAGCGGAAAATACCATGTCCTTCACGGCGCCATCTCTCCAATGGATGGGATCGGTCCTGAAGACATCAATGTAGAAAGCCTAATCAATCGTTTAAAGGATGAAGGAATAGAAGAGCTTATTCTTGCGACGAATCCGAATATTGAAGGCGAAGCTACCGCTATGTATATTTCCAGGCTGGTTAAACCCTCCGGTATTCGTATGACAAGGATTGCCCATGGTCTGCCTGTAGGCGGAGATTTAGAATATGCAGATGAAGTCACATTATCTAAAGCACTTGAAGGCCGCAGAGAACTTTAGAAGCAGGTGGTTGTCATATTTGGAAAAAAGAAAATCAAGAAGAAAGATATTGACCAAGAACTTTTAAAAGAAATTAGAAAGTTAAAATCGGACTGGGAATCTTTAAACAACATTATTGAGCATAGTGTGGAACCAAGTGATGAAGGACTCGTGGATTTAGCGCTGGTGAAAGCGAAATATTTTTATCTATTAAGAGAAGCCAGGTGGCGCGGGATTAACGCTCTCTCGTAATCTTTTACGTCTAACTTTTTGTTCATAATCATAAACTGCTATAAATCAGTATATGGACAGGGGGTTTCTGATGGATCCGGTTCTCGTCATTTTGCTGCTTGGATTATCCATTCCGTTTTTATTAATTATTGGTTTGCCTGTTTCTCCATTAAAATGGGCGGGACAAGTCTTAACCAGGTTAATTATTGCGATTATCTTATTGTTCTTTGTAAACTTATTCGGTGCCCAATTTGGCCTGCACATCCCTATTAATGGTTTTACAGCCACAGTATCTGCCTTATTAGGGATACCTGGCATTTTAACTATTACCGCCTTACATTTGTGGATTCTTTAAGTAAGGAAGAGTTAGTGACAGCAGAATTATATTCACCAGAAAACCTGAACCTTTACTATATGGGTTCGGGTTTTCTGTGTTTTGACCTTCGGCAAGGAAACGATGCATCGATCTGCTTTTTGTTTTTCCTGTGAGCTCTCTTAGTTAAATGATGGGTTTCCAATAAGCCGCTTTATTTATACCTATCTCTTTTTTCATTATCTAAATAGTAGGTTCTACTGCGGGATAAATGATTTTGGAAATTGCATCCTGGATCCATCTCTAGACTACTAGTTTATAAGTTCACGTGTTACAGCTGTTCACTTTGCGATTATAGAAGTAACCTGCAGGGCCAGTAGTGCGGGGGGATATTATAGGAGGAGAAGAGAATGATCTCTTAATTTAATAACCTTTTTAAAAAAATATCTATAAAACTATTGCAATGATTTTTCTGCCATGGTATATTATTTCTTGTCGCGTTATTAAAGGCGGCAAACGAAAACCAAAACAAATAAATAATCATGAAAAAAGTTGTTGACTTAAATAACTCACCATGATATATTTATTAAGTCGCTGTTTTGA